>JAFQII010000143.1 GCA_017397605.1 Clostridia bacterium | reverse complement strand
GCCAGCTTCGTTGTTGTAAACGGTTTCGTCGGTGATGGCTACGTATTCGGGGCACTCGTTGCCTTCCGCATCCTTATAGCCAGCAGCGCCCCACATGTTCCAGATGTTGACGTACAGGGTTTCGCCAGCGTCAACAGCAGCCTGCACGGAGGCATAGCCCAGAGAACCAATGGTCTCGTAGGTGCCTTCTTCGTTCTGGAAGAAGTAAGCCTTGGAGTTCTTGATCTTCAGGGTGTCATAGTAGGTGTTGGCACGGAAGTTCATGAAAGCAGGATCCAGCAGTTCCTTCATGGAGTACACGAAGTCTTCCGCGGTGATGGCGGCGCCATCGTCCCACTTCAGGTCATCACGCAGGGTGATCTTCCAGGCGTAGCCGCCTTCAGCCTTCTGATCGTCGGTGTAGCCCCACTTGGCGTCAACGGTAGCGGTGACGTCCTCCAGCTTGGTAGCAGCGGAGTAGTTGGTGGTGTACGCGCCGTCAACGATACCCTCTTTGTTGATGGAACCGTCAGCGTTGTACTTAACGTCGTCTACGAACTTGTAGTCGTAGTCAAAGAAAGAAGAACCGATGTAGCTCATGATCTGAGTATCATTGTTGTCAGCATAAGTCAGTTCGTTCCAGTTGCTGGGCATCGTGGTGGTATAGGTGTTGTATTCAGCCTGTTTGAAGGTCGCCTGCGTAACTTCGCCCGAGGTGTCCGAAGAAGTGCCTGCGGGATCATTGTCACAGGAAGCCAGAGAACAAACAACCATAACCATGCACATTACCAGCGCGATAGCGGATGTGAGTTTCTTGTTCATAACTTTTCCTCCATAATAAGAATTGTTTTGCAGTTTACCAATATCCGCACAAATACGCTCTCCTTGACATCTGCGAAAAAGCAGGTGTAAACGGCATTCTCCCGAGTATGGGAATTTTTCAAAAAGAAAACATTTGCCCGAATATTTGATATATGAACATAGTTATCGTACCATAAAATGATTGCAATGTCAATATTTTTTGCAAAAAAATCTTACATTTGTTCATATTTCTTTCATTTTCGGTGTTTTCCAAAGCCTTTCCGTCAAAAAAATGAAAGAATTGTCCCTGCTTTCTCTCAAATTGCTTCCTGTTTTCTGCCGTTTTCCTTGCCCGCCTTCTTACTTTTTTGCACACGCAAGAGACAGATCCGCATTCCGACAGCATTGCCGCAATGTTTTTCTACTATATTATATTGTAGAATCAGCAAAACATCCACAAAATGTTTTGGCTGTCAAATCCCGTCAAAGCAACGCCTTTTTGCCAATCGCAAGCCCGAAGCAAATATCGCTCCCCCGCGGGTGCGCGCAGGCAAAAAAGTGTAAAAAAATAACAGAGACCTCTGGACTTTTGTACATTAATCGTATATAATATACAAAAGTCGATCAAAGTCGTATTTTGCAGTATTCTGCAACCGACAACTATATTTTTCCCAAACGAGGTAATGGATTATGACAATCGAAAAGAGCATCAACGGAACCGAACTGATTCTGACTGTCGTCGGCAGACTGGACACCACCACTGCGCCCCAGCTGTAGGCGGAGCTCAAGCACAGCATCGGCGGAATCGAAAAGCTGGTTTTTGACTTTGTTTCGCTGGAGTATCTCTCCTCCGCGGGTCTGCGCGTTCTGCTCGCCGCACAAAAGGTGATGAACAAGCAGGGCGAAATGATTGTGCGCAATGTAAACGATACCATTGCGGACATTTTTGAAATCACCGGTTTTTCGGACATTCTTACCATCGAATAAGACAAGGAACGGAAGCAGCATGAGCAACACAAAGCAAAACAAGAAGCGCAGGATTTCTCAATCGTTTCAACGGTGGTTATTGATCCTTGTCGTGATCGCTTTAATGGCAACAACCGCGTTTTTATGGATCTTTCAGACCAGGCTTGCGGAGCAAAACGCGATCAATCTGCTGAGATTGAACATCTCGGATGTCCGCGAGGACATCATTGATGCTTCCGACGAAAACCTGCTGAGGCTGACGCGGCAGATCGCCTCCGAGCTGAACACCGCAGATGTTATTACTTCCGAGCTGTTGCACGCCCTTGCCAAAGTATACGATGTGACCGAAGTCAATTACATCGATGCCCAAGGTATCATCAAAGCGAGCACATACGACGATTTTTTGGAATATGACATGGCAAGCGGTGCGCAATCCGGCGAGTTTATGGTATTGCTCTCGGGCGAGACCGAATACGTGCAGAGTTATCAGCCCGTTTCGTACGACGCATCCATTTCCCGCAAATACGGCGGTGTCGTATTAAACAACGGCGGATTCGTTCAGGTCGGCTACGGTTCCGAACGTTTCCAGCGCGATATTGATGAGTTTGTCGTAGGCGTTACCCGCAACCGCCACGTCGGCGAGGGCGGTTCGATCATCATCGCCGACGAAGATTGGAATATCGTCAGCGACCGCCAGGGCAACGAAGGCAAAAACCTCGATATCACGGGCATCTGGATCGATTCGGCAAGCACCCCCGCCAACGAATCCTTTGTGCAGGATGTTTACGGCCGGCCCTGCTACTGCATGTATCAGGTAACCGAGGGTTATACCATCGTAGCGGTCATGCCCAAAAGCGAAGCGGCGCTCTCGCGCAACGTTGCCGTCGGTGTAACCACGGCAATGCAGATCGTTGTATTTGCGGCACTGTTTATTATGATCTTTTTCCTGGTCAGCCGTCTCGTGGTCAAAAACATCTACAAGATCAACTCCTCGCTTTCCTCGATCACCGAGGGCAATCTGGACACCGTGGTGGACGTTCGTTCCCATGCGGAGTTTGACGCGCTTTCCGACGATATCAACTCGACCGTCGATACGCTCAAGCGTTACATTTCGGATGCCGCCGCCAGAATCGACGCGGAACTGGCATTTGTAAAAGCGATCCAGCACTCGGCGCTGCCTTCGGTGTTTCCGCCGTATCCCAACCGCAAAGAGTTTGAGATTCAGGCGGCTATGTACACCGCCAAGGAAGTCGGCGGCGACTTTTATGACTTCTATTTTGTAGACGAAGATACGCTGGCGTTTTTGGTTGCGGACGTGTCGGGCAAGGGAATCCCTGCGGCAATGTTTATGATGACCTCCAAAACCCTGCTCAAGAGCTATGCCGAATCGGGCATGAGCGTCGAGGAAGTCTTTACCGTTGCAAACGAAAAGCTGTGCGAGGGCAACGAAGCAGGCATGTTCGTCACCGCGTGGATGGGCCTTTTGAACGTCAAAACGGGAAAAATCACGTTTGCAAACGCGGGCCACAACCCGCCGTTGGTCAAGCACGCAGACGGCAGCTACACCTATCTCAAATCCCGCCCCGGACTTGTTTTGGCAGGTATGGAGGGTATCCGCTACCGCAAAAACGAGCTGCAGCTTGAGCCCGGAGACGTGATCTATCTCTACACCGACGGCGTCACCGAAGCGACCGATTCCCAAAGCGGGCTGTACGGCGAGGAGCGTTTGCTCGATACGCTCAACCGCCATTCGGATACCGATCCGAAATCCATTTGCGATTCGGTCAAGGCGGCTGTGGATGCGTTTGTCGGAGAAGCGCCGCAATTTGACGATATTACCATGCTGGCGCTGACTTACAAGGGCGACGGCAAAGAACAAGCGGAGGATACAAAATGAAAGAATTGACCATTGCCGCTACTGTCGAAAACATTGAGACAGTCACTGACTTTGTCAACGAACAATTGGAATCCCTTGACTGCCCCCCGAAAGCACAGATGCAGATCGATATTGCGATCGATGAGCTCTTTGGCAATATCGCGCACTATGCCTACAATCCCGAGATCGGAAGCGCCACCGTGCGCGTCGAGGTCACGGAGGACCCGCTCGCGGTCGTCATCACATTTATCGACAACGGCGTTCCGTATGACCCGCTTGCCAAGGAGGATCCCGACATAACCCTCTCCGCGGAGGAAAGAGGGATCGGCGGTCTCGGTATTTATATGGTAAAGAAAACCATGGACGAGATCACATACGAGTACAAGGACGGACAGAACATCTTATCCATCAAGAAAAAGATTTGAGGAGCATCGCCATGAACGAACAGTTATTCCGCAAAAAAAGCATCGACCGCGTTTCCTCTCCCGAGCAGCTCAACGAATACATCCGCGTATCCAATCCGAGCGTATGGATTCTCTTGACTGCGATCGTTGTTTTGCTCATCGGCGTATGTGTGTGGGGTGTGTTCGGCCGCCTGGATACCGAGCTCTCCGTCGTTGCCATTGCAGAAAACGGCAATACGACCGTATTTGTCAAAGAATCAGACATCGCTTCGATCGAAAAAGGCATGACCGTTACGGTCGGCGGCAAGGAATACAAGGTCGCGGAGATTTCCGCCCAGCCCATAGCGGTTGACACCGCGTTTACCGAATATGCGCTTCACGTCGGCGGTCTGCAGGTCGGCGAATGGGTCTATGCCGTCAGCATCGACGGCGAATTGCCGGAGGGCGTTCATCAGGCAGAGATCATTGTCGACAGTGTTTCACCCATGTCCTTTGTCTTGAATTGAGGTGAGGCATATGGGCGAAACCGCAAAAAAAATCAAGCAACCGGTCACCAAGGGTGCCGCCAAAGTACCTGTCGTGATGCAGATGGAAGCCTTGGAATGCGGCGCCGCATCACTGACCATGATTTTGGCATATTATGAAAAATGGATTCCGCTGGAGCAGGTGCGTGCAGATTGCGGCGTCTCCCGAGACGGCTCCAATGCCAAAAACGTGCTCAAAGCCGCACGCAGCTACGGACTCACCGCCAAGGGCTACCGCTACGAGCCGGAAGACCTCAAAAAGAACGGCAAATTTCCCTGCATCATTCACTGGAATTTCAACCACTTCGTCGTGCTCGACGGTTTTAAAGGCAACAAAGCCGTGATCAATGACCCTGCCAAGGGCTGTTATTCCGTCCCGATGGAAACGTTTGACAAATCGTTTACCGGCATTTGTCTGATGTTTGAGCCGTCCGAGACGTTTGAACCGGGCGGCAAGCCGAAAAGCGTCTGGGCATTTGCCAAAAAGCGCATGAAGGGCGCGGGCGTGGCAATTGCATTTACCGTCATCACGACGGTGATCACCTCGCTCATCGGCATCATCAATCCCGCGTTTTCACGCATTTTTATGGACCGTTTGCTGACGGGGCAAAACCCCGATTGGCTGATGCCGTTTATCTACGGCTTGACTGCGCTTTCGGTCGTACAGATCATCCTCGCGTTCATTCAGGCAATTTACTCGGCGCGCATCAACGCCAAAATCGCGGCAGTCGGCAGCACCACCTTTATGTGGAAGGTACTGCACATGCCGATGGAGTTTTTCTCACAGCGTATGGCGGGTGACATCCAGCAGCGAATGGGCTCCAATGCTTCTGTCGCAAGCAGCCTGGTCAGCACCTTTGCTCCGCTTGCAATCCAGAGCACAATGATGGTATTTTACCTTGTGGTCATCATCCGCTACAGCCTGGTTTTGACATTGGTAGGTATTTCCTCCGTCCTGATCAATATGTTTATGTCGCGTATCATCTCCAAAAAGCGCATCAATCTGACGCGCGTGCAGATGAGAGACTCGGGCAAGCTGGCCGGCGCGACCGTCGCGGGCATCGAAATGATCGAGACCAT
>JAFQII010000142.1 GCA_017397605.1 Clostridia bacterium | reverse complement strand
TTCATGCTGATCCAGTACGGCTATACCGGCTACCTGTCCAAGGTTTCCAACCTCAGCAGTCCCGCAGAGGAGTGGGTTGCAGGCGGTATGCCCATGACCAAGATGATGAACATTGAGAGAAGACACGGCAAGGACAAGCCCGTTATCCGCAAGGCTCTTGTCGAGCTCGACGGCGCTCCCTTCAAGTATTTTGAAGCACACAGAGCAGAGTGGGCAGAAAATACCTGCTTTGTATATCCCGGCGCGATCCAGTACTTCGGACCGAGCGAGGTTTGCGACGCAACGACCGTTACGTTGGCACTCGAGCAGGGCAAATAAGTTTTGACAGACACCAAAGGCAGTTGCTTTTTTGAGCGACTGCCTTTTTGGGAGTTTTCTCGGATATTGAGCGTTCTTTTTGCTTGACAAAAAGCTGTTTTTGCGGTATTATTCGGAGTGAAGAGATAAAAACTTTTCGAAATTTAACAATTCTATTACATTTGTGTGTTATCATATCAAAAAAAGGATTCTCAAAAAGGGGAATGGAACATGAAACGCTATCTTGTATTCTTACTGATTTTGACGTTCTCGTTTGCATGTCTTGCCGCATGCAGCGAAAACGCACAGAATACCTCGTTCGAAAGCACCGCGGAAAGTACGGCAGAATCGTCGGAAGAATCTGTTGTACATGCTTCCTCTGTCGAAAGCTCGGTTGAGTCGGAAACGGACTCCTCCGCAGACAGCTCAGTTGAGTCGGAAACAGACTCCTCCGCAGACAGCTCAGACGAAAGCACGGACGTCTCCGAGCCCACAGAGCCTAAGCCTGACGGTTTTCGGTTATCGTGCATCGACGATCTGACGGATGAAAACGGGATACGCACCTATACCGTGCATGCGCCGTACACAGATACTTACACACTGACCGGTACGGGCACGACGGAGATCACGCTGACTTGCGAGGGCGAAGAGATTGCCTCGGGCGAAACCGAGCTGAGCGTTGACTTGACCGAAAACACGGTGTATACGCTGACGGTCAAAACCGCAGGCGCATCTGAGGATTTCAAGATCGCAACGACCGCGCAAAATCATGTTGTCACACTTCCGTATGACGTTTTGGAGCCGATCGACGTGTCGGATATCGATCTCGAAGGCAACGGCGAGAACCCGCTCGTGCCTGCCGAGGTCAATTACATCAAGCGCAAGGGCGGAACATATATCTATTCCAACAACCCCGAGCAGTTTGGCGCGCAGCACGTGGGCAAAGCGTTTATGCGCAACGACGGACTGACGGGCGATGTGTACGTGACGTTTGAGCATGCAAACTACGCCAACCAAAACGTCTACCTCGGCTACCAGCTCAAAAACAACTCCGACCACGATGTTTATATCACCGTTACCAACGTCGGCTATCAATGGATCGGCACATGGTTCGGTCAGCTCGCATGGTATGATTTTTATAATACCTCGTTCAATTTACCCGATGATTATTTTACGGCAAACGGAGCGATCGCACCCAAGTATTCGGGTCTTGACTATGCGTACCAAAAATACACCCCCCGCGTGTATCAGCCGACAACCTACCGCCTGCCCGCAGGGGAATATATCTGGGTCATCGGCGGCACTTCTGCCGACGCATACCGCAATATCAATATAGACGATTCCGCAAACCACTACGTCAATCCCATCCGCTGTGCAAACGGCAACGTCAAGTTTACCGTCACGGGCGGGGAAGTCTCGGGTACGATGTACTGCTATACCAATGCGTCTCAGGTTGCGTCCGATCCCGCACCGCTGGGGTATGTTGCGGACGGTTATGCACAGCAGTATTCCGGCATCGCGGATCATCACGGCGTCATTGACAACTTTATGACCTGGACGTTTAATGATGAGACTAAAAACGGCATGCTCCCCGTCACGTATACCAATTATTACGCGGACTACATTCCGTCGGTTACAACGCCGTACGGGCCGTATAAGAGCACGGCTCACAAGGTTTCGCGCTCCAACACGTGGATGACGCATCTCAACCCGCAAAACAACCACAGCGCCGTCGGCATGGACATGGTTGACTTCCGCTGGCATATCCAAAACGGGATCGAGATCGTCATTGACAACGACCATGCGGACGGCTCGGGCAAGCCGGCCAACACCGCAAACTGGATGATTGAGTATCAGGATCACTTTACCTTTGTCAACCAGGGTGATACCGAGCGAAAGATCACGTTGCATCTGCGCGACCACGGAACGCTTGCAATCCTTGTGCGAGACAGCGCGACGGGCGAGGTGCTCGAGGCGGCTTATACCGCAGGTCTCGGCGAGCAAAGCGGCGTGTTTAGCAACTATACCTTCGAAGTTGTCATTCCCGCACACAGCGTCAAACAGATCACATTGGACTACCTGCTGGTCGCATGCTCCTACGGAAGCGTTGTGCACGCGGTAGCGCTGGGATAAAGCAAATCAAAAGCCGAAGGCATGCTGCCTTCGGCTTTCTTTTATGCGGGTTCGAGTTCTGCGATATCCAGATATACGGTAATGGAGGTTATGGAGGGATGGTTTGAGAGTGCCTTGAGCGCTTCCAAATTGATATTCTCGTACAAAACAGATTCGTAGCATGATTTGATATACTTTGCAATATATAAAGATTCGAAATGCATATCCGCAAACACATCTTCGGTCAAAAATTCGTCGCTGTGAATGATAAAGCTGAGTCGATCGGTGTCGAATTGCCCTTCTCGGATCATCTTGTTGAGCATGTCGATCAGTTCTTCGTCGCTTTTTGGGGTCTCGTATTTGCCGTATGACAGATCAAAAGAGAATTTTTCGTATTGAAATCCCGTCACGTCGTTTGCAAGCGTCGGAATATCGCCCTCTTTGTGCTCGTAGCTTCTTTGCTTGGCAAACAGAAGCTTGTATCGGTCCTTGTCTTCGATTGCAAGTGTTTTGAGCTGCTCGCGCGTTACAAATATAAACAGTCTGTGATTCTTGACAATTGCACATGCACCTGCGTTTGCAAACTTTTGCGCTTCTTGGTTCAGCGATTCTATTGTGTGAAAATCATTCCATTCCGTGCTATGTGGATAAGACATGTTCGGCGTTACGCGGATGGCGATATAGGAGTCAGCGTCCCCATGTGTCAGTTGTTCATTCAATGCATAGTTGTGGTGCCAACCGTTCCACGGAGAGAATACAATATTGGACTCGTACACACCGTCTTGTGTGCACCATGCAATGCTATCGATATCGGCAGGCAAATCGTTATGGCTCTTTAAAGCAAATGTCATACCGATTGCAAGCAACAAGCATGCCGCGGCAGTACCCCATTTGAGATAGGTGCGTCTTTTGGTCCTTTTGCGTTCCAGACGCTCGTCCATAGAGCAAAACCGCTCGACAAGATCGGAGCCGATTTGTGTGACAGCGTCGGAAAAATGATCTTTTGTCATATTGGATAACCCTCACTTTCCAGTTTTTGTTTGAGATTGCGTTTGATCGACGCGATCTCTTTGTTGACGGTAGATTGACTGCAGCCGAGACGGGATGCGATCTGTGCGATCGGACGCGCCGCGTAATATCGGCTCATAAAGATGTACATTTGCCGATTCGGTAATTTGCGTACAAAATCATCGATCAGCCGTGCAAGCTCGATGTCTTCCAATGCAGATTGCACACCGTTTCTGTCCGTAAGGATGTCTTCCAGCTCTGATAAGGAGGCTGTTAACTCCGAAGGCACGCGCTTTTTTCTGCAAGTGGCTTTATAACGGTCGATCGCTTTGCGCCGAATGACGGTAGCCAGAAACGCTTTGAAATGATCGGGGCGCTCGGGCGGAATCGCGTTCCATACATCGAGGTAGCAATCGTTGAGACATTCCTCGCTGTCGTGCGCGTCGTGCAGAATATTCCGCGCAATCGACAGCAAAAACCGTCTGTATTTTCGGTCGGTCTGCGCAATCGCACCTTCGTCGCGTGCAAAATACAGCTCGATGATCGCGCTGTCGCTCGGTTGTTTCATGGTACACCTCATTTCGTGTGTTGTGTAAAAAGGCCTTTCATCTACCGTGTCGACAAAAATGCAAAAAAGTGTAAAGCATAGTCAATAAAGAGATTTTTAGACAATTTTCGATTATACATTAATGAACAGAGGCACTCATCACGAGTGCCTCAATTGTTTTAAGCTTTTTTGATAGAGAATGCAAACGAAATTTCTTCGTCGTTGACGCGGTATTTTCCGTTCAGTCCGGGGCCGCAGCTGTTGGAGCCGATGCCGCTGACCTTGTAGTCGACGCGGACGTGCGTGAGTCCGTCGGGAACAAGCTCAAACGCATGCTTTTTGCTCTCAAGCTCTGCGGCGGAATACTTGGAAACGTTGCACTCAAAGCCGTTTTCCGATACAAACTCGTATTTGCCTATACGCAGATACTTGGTGTTGTAGTGGTTGCCGTGCTCCTGCGGCTTGATGTAGTTGACGTATTCCTTGTCGGTGTTGCTCTCATACATGCCCATTTTGGAGCCGTGGTGCATGTCGACGTAAGACTCGTGCGGACCGTAGCCAAAGTAAGCAAAGTCGTTCTCCTTAACGGTGAATTCAAAACCGAGTCGGGGCAGGAAGGCTCTCTTGGTGTCAAAATCGCCGTCCACTCTGACGTCGACCTGTCCGTCGCCGTAGAATCTGTAGGTTGCCGTGTAGCGCAAAACATTCAGACGCGAAACGGGGATCAAGCCCGCTTTGACAGTGATCACGTTGCCCTTGACAGAAGTGCTGTACACCTTGTTGTGCATCTTGTGATAGTTCTCGACAAACCACTCATTCTTGATATTATTGTCGTTGTCGGTCGGTGCGCGCCATACAGAAAGCGCAAGCGGGGAACAGAGATAGCCGTCCAGATCTTCCAGATAACCGTAATGCAGGTTGAAACGGTATGCAAAGCCGTCGCCGACGATCTCTGCGTACTCCTTGCCGCAGGTGATCTTCACATCGCCCTCTCCTGCATCGACTTCTTTGCCATCCATCAGTTGGTGCTGTGCAAAAGCAACTTCATAGCCGTTTTTGTCAAGCATTGTCAAGTTGAGATATGCGCCGTAAGCGCAGGTGAGCTCGCCGACTTCAACGTCGATGGATGCACTTTCGTGCGGTCTTACGTTAAGAGAAAGCGTTTCGGACTTGACCGTCTTGCCGTCGCAAGCGATCTCCAAAACAAAGGAATACTCGCTAAAATTGGTGAAATCATAGCGGTTATGTACCGTCAGCTTTTCGCCATCCCATTCGGTTGCAAGCGGCTGATAAACCGCCTTAGCTTCCAACGAGCCTGCCTTAAACGAACGGTCTGCCATAACCAGACCGTCACAGCAGAAGTTGCTGTCGTGCGTTTCTTCGCCAAAGTCGCCGCCGTAGCAGAGGTCGCCGTTTTCGTTGGGCGCGACGTGGTCTGCCCACTCCCAAATGCATCCGCCGATCAGCTGCGGCTGGTTATAGATGACGTTCCAATAGTCAAACAAGTCTCCGGGGCCGTTGCCCATGGCATGAGAATACTCGCACCAGAAGAGCGGGCGCTTGTCGCCCGTCTTTTCGATGTAATCAAGCATGTCCTGCGTTGTCGTGTACATACGGCTGACAACGTCGACGGTGGGGGGATCGATGGGCTCGGGATTGTTGGTGTAGACATTTTCGTAATGGAGCAGACGCTTGTAACCCATCAACGTATCGTTTGCACGGATGTAGTCGCTCATAGCGGCAAAGTTCTCGCCGTAGCATGCTTCGTTACCGAAGCTCCACATCACGATGCAGGTGTGCGTTTTGTCGCGGCCGATCAGACGTGCGGCGCGGTCAACAAATGCATCGCGCCACAAGGGATTCTGACAGGGCCAGATGGGTGCAACGTCATATTTCCAATGTCCGTCACGCAGAACAAATCCGTGAGACTCCAGATCCGCTTCGTCCACGACATAGAAGCCAAGCTCGTCGCAAAGCTCCAAAAATCTTGCCTGCGGCGGATAGTGGGACGTACGGATACAGTTGATATTGAGCGCTTTCATGCTCAGCAGATCCTTGCGCATGTCCTCTTCGGTCATGGCAAAGCCGGTGTAAGGATGCGTGTCGTGATGGTTGACACCCTTGAGCTTGACCGACACGCCGTTGATCAAAAGCTCGCCGCGCTCGTTGACGCACTGCGTACGGAAGCCGATCTTGACAGGAATGTACTCGCCGTTTTCGCAAATCACCAAGGTGTACAGATAGGGTTTTTCCGCATTCCAGAGAATCGGGTTTTTGGCGTCTGTTTCGTTGCCGTCGGCGTCAAACAGTTTGTATGCGTGTTTGTAATTGACTGACTTGTCGTCATAGCCGACTTCAATATCATGCAAATGTCCCTCGTTTCTTGAAAGCAGATGGACACTGCGGAAAATACCGTTGTGGCGGAAGCAGTCCTGGTCCTCCAGATAACTCGCCGCACACCATTTGTAGACCTTGACAAGAATCTCGTTTTCGCCCTCGTGCAGATCTACGGCAAACTCCGATGTCCCGTGCGAAACAGTCGAAAAACCGACATATGCGCCGTTGACAAACAGCTCCAGACACGGAGCGACACCTTCAAATACAAGGTAATTCTGCTGTGACGCTTTTTTTGCGTCAAGCGTTACGGTGCGTCTGTAAACGCCGAGCGGGTTATCGTCGGGCACGTAAGGCGGGTCAACGGGGTAGGGATAGTTGACGTTGGTGTAATAAGGCTTTTCGTAGCCGTGGAACTGCCAGCAGGAAGGAACGGGAATTTTGTCCCACTGTGTGATCACATCGGGACAGTCGATATCGCGGTTAAAAAACGCGAAATCCCATTCGCCGTCCAGCGAGGTGTAGAAATCGGACGATGCGGGATCACCCTGCAACGCCTTTGCGAGCGTGTCATACGGAATATAATGCGCTCTCGGTGGCAGTGTATTTTCATGAATACGCGTCAGATCTTCGTATTTTCTCATCATATTTCTCCATTTGTTTGATTGTGTGCTTATATTATACAGTATCATCCGTTGTTTTTCAAGAGCAAAAATCAAATACCTCTTGAAAAAATATCGGATTGATGCTATAATTCTGATAAAGCGCGAAAGGAGAGACGGCAATGCAGGAGCAATACAAGCAATTATCGGTCAGGCAATGGCACGAGCTTGCGCAAAACGGCGTACGCATTCCCATGCGCACACAGCTTGACGGTGTCAGCATGCAGCCGCTGATCCGCCGCAACCGCGATTATGTCACGATCATATATCCCGAGCGTTGGCTTGTGCGCGGAGATATCGTATTATTTACCGACAGCCGCGGCAAATATGTTGTCCACCGTATCTGCCGTTTGGACAAAGAGCGTGTGCAGACCTTTGGTGACAATTGCGATTATCCCGACGCATGGATGCCGTACGGCAATATTCTCGGCTTGGTTGTAAGCATGGAGAGGGGCGGCAAAACGTACTGTCTGGATTCCGACGCTTCGCGCAGATGGGGCGATTTTTGGATGAAAAGCTATCCGCTGCGGAGACCTTTTCGCAAGGCGTATCGTTTTGTCAGACGCGCTTTGGGATATCTCAAACGTAAGATTTTTTGAGACGGCGGTTTTTGCCGTCTTTTTTTGCAAAATACTTGACAAATACAAAATATGTGCTATACTGTAAAAGTTATCAAACGATAACCAAAACGCAAACGGAGAAAACCCATGAGCAAAGTCATTGTCCCCGCAGGTTACAAGTCTGCACTTGATATTTACGACACACAAAAAGCTATCGAGACTCTCAAGAGAACCTTTGAGCAAAAGCTTTGCCTTGCGCTCAATCTGACGCGTGTCTCCGCGCCGTTGTTTGTTGACCCCAAAAGCGGTATGAACGATGACCTGAGCGGTGTCGAGCGTCCCGTTGTTTTTGAGATCAAAGAGACGCGGACGGATGCCGCGATTGTGCATTCGCTTGCAAAATGGAAGCGTGTCGCACTGCGCGATTACGGCTTTTCGGCAGGAGAGGGCTTGTACACGGATATGAACGCAATCCGCCGCGACGAGGATATGGACAACCTCCACTCGATCTACACCGACCACTGGGACTGGGAAAAAATCATTACTCCCGAGACGCGCAACGCCGAGTATCTCAAAACGGTTGTCAAATGCATTGTGGGTGCAATCTGCGAGACCGCGGATGTGCTCAAATGCCGCTATCCGCAGCTCTCCGTTTCGCTTTGCAGAGAGGTGACGTTTATCACGTCTCAGGAGCTGGAGGATCTTTATCC
>JAFQII010000141.1 GCA_017397605.1 Clostridia bacterium | reverse complement strand
TTAAGAAGCCCCAACAACTTTTCGTGCCGAAAGCTGACGCTTTCGGGGGAATATATAAATCAATTACACTTTGCGTCAAGCAAATTGTTTCCGAAACTTTCGCGACTGCGAAAATATCACTCGCGCGGCAGCGCGAATATCACTTGCCGCAGGCAAATATCACTCGCACGAAGTGCGAATATCACTGCGACGCCAGTCGCACCACTTCTTCCGCGATCCGTCTTGCGGAGTCTGCAACGGCAAAATTGCGGATGCCGTCTTCAATGCGCTTGCGTTTGTTTGCGCAGGTCACAAGGTCGTTTACCGCATCACGCAAGATCTCGCTGTTGAGCTCGCTTTCGCGGTAGACGATCGCCGCGCCCGCATCTGCAAGCAGCTTTGCGTTTTTGTACTGGTGATCCTCCGCCACATGCGGGCTGGGAATCAGAATCGCCGCTTTGCCGCGTACGGCAAGCTCCGCAAGCGTCATAGCGCCCGCACGGCAAATGATGATATCTGCCGCCGCCTGACGGTACGGCATGTCATAAAAGTATTCCGCAAGCGTCAGATTGCCTCGTTTGTCCAAGCCGCTTTCCTTTGCCTTGGCGGAAAACTCCTTGAACCCCACTCTGCCGATCGCATGGTCGTGGCGGATGCCGTTTGGAACGGAATAGCTTTCCATCAATGCAAAGCACTGCTCGTTGACAAAGCGCGCGCCCATACTGCCGCCAAACGACAGAATATACGGCTCGTCGGGCGAAATGCCCAGCTTTGCACGCGCTTCGGCACGCGTGATGGCATCGACGTGGATCGGGTTGCCCGTCAGAATCAGCTTATAGCGGTCCGATTCGGCAAAAAAGCGCTCGCTTCCTTCAAAGCTGATGCAGACGATCTTTGCATAATGCGCAAGCTTTTTGGTCGTCACACCGGGAAACGTGTTTTGTTCGTGAATCAGACAAGGGATTCCGAGCTTTGAAGCCGCCTTGACCGTCGGCCAGCTGACATAACCGCCCGTGCCGACCACAACGTCGGGCTTGCGCTTTTTGAGAATCTTTTTTGCGGCATGAACCGACGTAACCGCCTTGTACGCCGCCTTGCAATTCTCTTTTAACGCACTCGGCGTCAGCTTGCGGCGAAAGCCCTGCACATCGACAAAGTCGATAGGGTATCCCGCCTTGGGGACAAGCGTGCTTTCGATGCCGCGCTTGGTGCCGACAAAGGAGATCTCCGCGTCGGGATGCATCGTCTGAATTTCTTTTGCAATATTGAGCGCGGGGTTGACGTGTCCGCCCGTGCCGCCGCCTGTCAAGACAATTTTCATATATGTTACGCCTTTTCTGTATAGGAATAGCGCGAAACGGCGAGAACGAGTCCCATTTCGCAAAGCAGAATGATCAGAGAGGTGCCGCCGTAGCTGAAAAACGGCAAGCTGATACCCGTACTGGGAATGGTGTTGGTCACAACGCAGATGTTGAGAATCACCTGAATGATGACATGCGCTATAATACCCATGACCAACAAGGAGGAAAATTTGTCCTGCGAGTGCGTCGCAATGTAGAAGCCGCGCCATGCAAATGCGGCAAACAAGCCGATGACCAGCACTGCGCCGAAGAAGCCCATTTCCTCGCAGAAGATCGCAAAGATATAGTCGTTATACGGCTCGGGAAGGTAGCCGTGCTTTTGGTTGCTCTGTCCCAATCCCAGTCCCCAAAAGCCGCCCGAGCTGATCGCGTACAGCGACTGCGCAGGCTGCCAGCCTTTGCCGCCCGATGCGTTGGACATAAAGGAAAACGGATCGCGCCAGACCTCCAGACGGTCAAGCGCATGGGGAACGATCATTTCGATCAGCGTTTTGCCGTAGGTCAGCACCGACGCCGCAAGCGCGATCGCCGCCGCACCGACAGCGCCCAAAAACTTTGCGCCCGTTCCGCCCAGCCACATCATCGTATACAAGATGAGGCAATTGATGATCGTCGCGGACAAATGGCTCTGCCAAAGCGTTGCCCCCAGTGCGGGCAAGCCGATCAAGGCAAACGACAGCACGCCGTAACGGAACGTATGCATGCGGTCACGGTTTTTGACAATGTGGTTGACACAGATCAACACGAGAGCAAATTTCAAGAACTCGGACGGCTGGAACTGGATACCCAGAATGGTGATCCAGCGCGTAGCACCCTGGTAGTTATCGCCGAAAATCGGCACGGCGTAGTTCATCGCCAGCGCAATGAGATAGATTACCTTGGGGAACGTATGCAGCACGCGCAGTACCGCGGGTGCAAAGATCACCAGCGCCGCCATGCCCGCAATCCCCAAAAACACATACATCAGCTGCGGACGCGCCAGCGCGTACGAGTCGCCGTAACGGTTTGCGGAATGTGCATAGGAGGAGGAGAATACCGCAATCGAACCGATACACACCAAAAGGAGTACGATGATCAAAAACGGACGGTCCATTTCGCCGATAAAACGCGTGATCGTATTCGGTTTTTGACGCACCGCGACTTCCCTGCGGACGCGCTTTGCGGGTGCGGTTTGGTTCATTGCTTTCACTCCTTTTTTGCGGGGGGTACGCGGGGCTTAAGAACTTTTTTGAAAAAAAGTTCTTAAGAATCTCAAAAAACTGATTGCCGAAAGCTGGCGCTTTCGGAGGTGATATATCGTTTTCTTCCCGAGACGACAGTCTCGGGCAATACGTTTTTCGGAATCCAAAACCCTTTTTTCAAAAAGGGTTTTGGCAAGGATTCTTAAGGGACAGAGTCCCTTAAGCGCTCCTCTTAAGCGACACACCAAAATGCCAGCGCGCAGGCGAGCGCGGTGACAAACGAGAACGTAAAGACGACGCGCACCTCGCTCCAGCCGACCATTTCAAAATGGTGGTGGATCGGTGCCATTTTAAAGATACGCTTGCCCGTCAGCTTAAAGGAAAGCACCTGCAGCATGACGGAAACGCCCTCCAGAATCCAGATCAAAGCGATCGGGATCAGCAACAGCTCCATATCGAGCGAGAACATCAAAGCGGTCGAAAAGCCGCCCAGAAACAGCGAACCCGTGTCACCCATAAAAATTTTTGCGGGGTGGAAATTGAACACCAAAAATCCGAGCAGACCGCCTGCCAGCGATGCCGCAAGCGCAGTTGTTGCGCTGTCCTGCATCAACAGCGTTCCGACGCATGCAAAGAATACGCATTGGATCAGCGCGACACTTCCCGCCAAACCGTCGATGCCGTCTGTGAGGTTTGCGCAGTTGATGACGTAGACGATCACAAACAGCATGATGATGTAATAAAATACACCGAGCTCAAGGCTTTCCATGCCAAACAAGCCGTACAGCTTGAGTGCCGTGCCCGCACCGCAAACAAGCGCGCGGTACGCCAAAAACGCTCCTGCGGTCACAAACTGCAACACCATTTTTTGCTTTGCAGACAAGCCCTTGTTGCGTTTTTTAAACAGCTTGACGTAGTCGTCGATAAAGCCCGTAAGCCCCGAGCACAGCGTCAGAATCGCAATGCCGCCCAGCGCGGGATCAAACGGCGTTTTGCTTGCAACATGCCAAACGGCAAACGCCAACAGCGTCGAAAGGATAAAGAACAATCCGCCCAGCACGGGAGTGCCTTCCTTGCATTTGTGCCAGGAGGGCCCGATCTCCAGTATTTTTTGTCCCAGCTTGACTTTGCGAAGCACGGGAATAAACACTTTGAGCAATGCCGCCGAGACGGCAAACGAACCTGCCAGCGGGAGCGCAATGTTCCACAGATGTTCCATGATATGTATCCTTTTTTGTTGTAATTAGTCGGTTAATTCTTCGTAGCGGCAGGTGATGACCACGACCGTACCGGGCGCAACCTTGGTGCCTGCGGCAATAGACTGCAGTTTGACCGAGCAATTGGCGGTCATACCGTCAAAGATACCTTCTACCTGCACGTTGAGTCCCTTGGCAAGCAACGAGCGGATCGCCGCTTCGGGGGTACTGCCGTACAGATCGGGAACGGTGACGGTTTCTTCTACCTCTGCATCACCGGTATACAGAATGACCTTGCCGTCGGCTGCGATCTTGACATCGCTGCGCGGCATCTGGCTGATGACGGTGTTTCCGTCGCCCTTGATCTCATAGTTGAGCCCAAGCTCGGTGACCGCTTCTTATGCTTCCTCGACGCTCATGCCGATGTACTCTCTGACCGTCACCATATCGACGACACTGTCGGTGTCGTCGGGCGAGAT
>JAFQII010000140.1 GCA_017397605.1 Clostridia bacterium | reverse complement strand
GCAAGCTCGGTCATAAAGCTCTGGCAGAAACGCATAATCTCCGCGTCGGATTTGCCCTTGGGATCAAAATCCGAGCCGCCCTTGCCACCGCCGATCGGCAGACCGGTCAGGCTGTTTTTGAAGATTTGCTCAAAGCCCAAAAACTTGATGACGGACGCGTTGACCGACGGATGCAGACGCAAACCGCCCTTGTACGGACCGATCGCAGAGTTGAACTGCACGCGGAAACCGCGGTTGACCTGCACGTTGCCGTTGTCGTCCATCCACGAAACGCGGAACACGATCATACGCTCCGGCTCTACAAGGCGCTCGATGACGCCCCATTTTTCAAAAGACGGATCTTTTGCCACGACGGGCTCCAGGGACTCCAGTACTTCTTTGACTGCCTGCAAAAATTCTTTTTCGCCCGCGTTGCGCTGTTCGACCTGCGCATACACCTTGGCGAGATAAGGACTCACAAAACTCATGTCGGGTTTCTCCTTTGTATATCGAAATACTTTTCATGCAATAATGAAATTTGCATAGTTATCATATACCAATTTATGCGGTTTGTCAAGTGGAAATCCCTCGTTTTTTGCAATTTTTTTGTTCGCATGTTTCAAAAATGTCTTTTTGCTTGACAGAATCCGTCGGATATGTTATACTGCAGGATGAAAATATATGTTTTGACAAAGGAACACACAAATGGCTACTTATATGATAGATTACGAGAACGTCAAGACGGGCGGTCTCAACGGCATTTCCCGCCTGACCGAGGCGGATCGGGTGATCATTTTTTACAGCGAAAACGCAAACCGCATCACCTTTGACCTGCACAAGCGTCTGATGGAGTGCATAGCGTCCATTGAGTACCGCGAGGTCCTGGTCGGCGGTCACAACGCATTGGATTTTCAGCTTGTGACATATCTTGGCTTTTTGATCGCGCAGGACAAGGAAGGACAGTACCTCATCATCAGCAACGACAGAGGATTTGAGTACGTCGTCAATTTCTGGCGCAAAGACGGCTTGGCGATCGGCCTTTTGCCGTATCTCAAGGACCCCTCCTATGCGTTGCAGAGAGTTGCGCGACCCACAGAGGAAGTTTCTGCTCCCGAAGCACCTGCCGCCGAGCCCGTTGCAGAGACACCCGTGACCGAAGAAGACGCGCCCGAAGAGATTGCGGTAGAGGTCATTGAAGAGGAAGAGCCTTCCATTGAGGTGGAGTTCTATTCGATAGAGGAAGAGCCCGCGCCCGTCGAAGAGCCCGCGCCGATCGTCGTGGAGGTTTCCAAAAAAACGAGACGCTCGCCGCGCAAAAAGGCACAGCCCAAGAAAGCGGAGATCGCCTCGGAAGAGTCCAAACCGGAGGCTAAAGCAGAGCCCAAAGCGGAACTTAAGGAAGAACCCGCACCCGTCGAAGAAATCGCACCCCAACCCAAGGAAGAACCCAAAACGGAAGCAAAAAAAGAACCCAAGCCCGCCAAAAAAGCGCCCGAAAAGCCTGCGCGCAAGATTCCGAACATGGACGAGCTGCGCGAGTTGATCGGCACACTGGTCGAGGACGACCCCGAACTGCGCTTTGTCGGCGCGGCGATCGCAAAATACAAAACCAAGCTCGGCCTCAACAACGCCCTTGTCAAAAATTTTGGCAACCAAAAAGCGGGCGAGATCTACCAAAAGGTCAAGCAGTTTGTCAAATAAGCCATGAACGAAGAACAACAAACAAACATATCAAAAAAGAGCAAAACCAAGCGCATCGTTTTGATCGTACTGCTTGTTTTGCTTTGCCTTGTCTGCATCCTCGTGCTGACGGCGACGATGCTGTTTCACAAATATTACTCGCTGATGAACTACGAGTCGGTGGACGAGTCGATTCCGTCCCTGACCGAGGAGGAGATCAGTGCGATCCTCGACAAGCTCTACGGCGACGAATCGGTCAACTCCGAAAACGAGATGCAGGAGGACAGCCGCGCGGAACTGGACAACTCGATGGATCAGATCGTCGGCAACGTTTCGTCCGAGGAGTCTGAGGAGACATCTTCCGCTCCCGAAAGCTCCGCAGAGCCGTCCGAGGAGCCCGAAGATGTTCCGCACGAAAAGATCTCGAACGTGTTGGTCATCGGCCTCGACCGCGAAGCGGACGGACACTCGCGCTCGGACGTGATGATCGTGGTAAGCATCAACGAGGAGACGGGCAAAATTGCACTCACTTCCCTGTTGCGCGATACCTATCTGACCATCCCCGGTTACCCCAACAACCGTCTCAACGCGGCGTACGCGTTCGGCGGTGTTTCGCTGCTGCAAAAGACGATCAAACAGAATTTTGACATCGAGATCGACCGCTATATTACGATTGATTTTCAGGCGTTTACGACGGTCATCAACATTTTGGGCGGTGTCGAGCTGGAGCTGACCGACATGGATTGCAAAAACGTCTTTCCGGGGCAAAACAAGCCCGCAGGAAAATATAAGCTCAACGCAGAAGAAGCGCTCACCTACGCGCGTTGGCGCAAGGGCAGCGACGACTTTGACCGCACGTCCCGCCAGCGCACGGTGATGCTCACGGTCATCCGCCGCATGCTTACCATGTCGCTGTCGGAATTGACCTCCGTGATGGAACAGACATTGCCTCTGGTGAGCACCGATCTGACCGAGGCGGATTGCTATTCGATTCTCTTTCATGTTGTCGATCTGGCAAGCTATGAGTTCTCGTCCGCACGCATTCCTTACCCCGGCACGTGGGAATACGCAACGATCGACGGACGCGACGTCATTACGGTAGACCTTGCGGAAAACCGCAGGTTGTTTTATGAAAGTACGTTAGATTGAATGTGCGTAGGGGCAGAACACGCGGTGTTCTGCCCCTATCATTTGTTTATTCTGTAATTGTTGTTGCGATTACATAAAGTTCAAACAGATCGTCAGAGCCTTGTTCAAATTGAACTTGATACTTCTTTCCGTCTTGTGAGTCGTATTCAACAACGATTACCCCCATTTGAAGTTGCTCACGCGGAAGACCGATCAACTTTACGGTTTCCAAAAAAGTCATGCCTTTTTCCACCCTGGAAAAGCTGTCTTCTGTCAACACAGCGGAATCCACAACATCCACACTGAATACAGAATTAGGGCTGTCGTTTCTGAATTTCACAACCACAAATTTTCCATCCGATGCTGTAAAGCAAGAAAAGTTAAGAAAATCAAGTCGAATGTCTTCCGGTACGATCGCGGTATATTCTTCCCATGTCATGCCTACTTCAATTTGATCAACGTAGTCCTCTTTTGAGCAGGAAGAAAGCGACAACGAAAGCAAGCATATGACCGCGCAGAGCACGCAAAGTGTTTTTTTCATAGACTCCTCCTTATGATGGCTTTTTCTTTTATTATACTTGATTTTATGCAAAGAATCAATCGGAGAATCAACAAAAAAAGCGGTTATTATTTTGTATAGTATACATAACCGCTTGGTAGGTGTGCAATTATTCTATTTCTTCCAGCTTCAAAAGCTCTTCCGCCGTCAGCTCGCGCACCTCGCCCTCTTTGAGGTCGTCGGGCAAATTCAGGTTGCCCATACTCACGCGGTGCAAAGCCGTAACGGTCGCGCCGCAGGCGGAAAACATGCGCTTGATCTGGTGGTAGCGTCCTTCCGTCAAGGTGACGAGCGCTTGGTATTCGCCTACGATTTCCAGTGCCGCGGGCTTGGTCAGCCCTTCGACGAGGTTGATTCCCTCCGCAAAGCGTGTCCGCATCGTTTCGGTCGGCGGAATATCTATCGTGACGAGGTAACGTTTTTTGACGTGTTTTTTCGGCGCCAGAATACGGTGCGCCATCTGTCCGTCGTCGGTGATGACCATCATGCCCGTTGTATCCTTGTCCAGCCTTCCCGCAGGAAACAGCCCCTGTCGGAACAGCTCGCGCGGAACGAGCTCCAGCACGCTCACACCGTCGCTGTCATCCGTCGACGAAACGTAGCCGCGCGGCTTGTTGAGCAGGAGATACAATTGCCTTTTGACTGTCAGCGGTGTGCCGTCGATGCAGATCGTACTTTGGTCCGCATCCACCTTTTGCTCGGGTGCTTTTGCGGTCACGCCGTCCACCGTCACGCGGCGGCGTGCGATCAGTGATTTGACTTCTTTGCGTGAGTATTGCCCCTGCGAGGCGATCACTTTGTCCAGCCGTTCCATGCGTTACATCTCCGCGCCGACCTGCAAAAGCGCGTCGCAAAGCGCCTGCGCGTACAGTGCAAAGCCTGCCTCGTTGGGATGTACACCGTCGTCGAGATAGTCGTTGTAATCATCCGTCTCGGAAAAGATTTTGTGCAAATCCGCGACACCCGTGCCGTACTCGACCGCCAGCTCGCGCATCACCTCAACGTATTGCAGATAGAACGCGCCGACGCCGCCGTATGGTTCAAACAGTGCCTTGTCGTGACGGGTGTAATACTGTTCCTC
>JAFQII010000016.1 GCA_017397605.1 Clostridia bacterium | reverse complement strand
GAAATTAGAATCGGCAATCGGTGTGCCGCTTAACGTGAAAACGCACAGCAGCATAATTCCCATAAATTTCTGACCATCCTGCGCACCATGCATGAACGCCATTGATGCTGCGCCGACAATCTGAGCTCCCTTGAAAAACGGCTCTGTTTTCGGTCGATTAGCTTTATAGAAGAGTTTGGTAACAAGTTTACAGATCAACCAAGCAAAACCAAATCCCAGCACGACGGAAATGCCGATGCCGTAAATGACCTTGAGCCATTGCTCCCAGACGATCGCGTCCAATCCGCAAAGCGCCATCGCACCGCCCGTAAGGCCCGCGATCAGCGCATGGCTCTCGCTGGTGGGAATGCCGAACAGCCATGCCAGCGTCGCCCAAATGACGATCGCAAGCATCGCCGCGCAAAGCACGATGATCACCGTGCGTCCGGAGTGATCACCAAAATTGACCATGCTCGTAATGGTTACGGCAACCTCGTTGCTGATCTTGGTCATCACAAAGACCCCCAGAAAATTGAAGACGGCAGCCATCAGAATCGCCGCTCTGGGCGCCATGCAACGCGTCACGACGCAGGTTGCGATCGCGTTCGGCGCATCTGTCCAACCGTTGACCAGAATGACACCGAGCGTCAGCGTCACTGCCACAAACAGCAACGGATTTGCTGTCATCTGATTCCAAAATTCCAAAATTGAGTCCATAAAGTACCTTCTTGAACGTCCTTTTTGCCGATTATAGCATGTTTTCAGCAAAGATAGGGAAAAGATTTCTTGCCGCAAGCCGTTCAGTCTTCGTTCGGCAAGGTCTCGTCCGTGTTCTCCGAGGCATCCTCTTGCACATTCTTGCGCGGAGGCGGTGCGACAAATTTCACCTCGTCGACCGCGTGGAAACGAATGGTTCCGTCATTGCCGTCGCTGACCTTGATCTTGCCGGTCAGGAAATTGCTTTCCAGCACGGTCGCACGTCCCTTGGGCGTGTCGACGGTACTGCCCGCACGCGGGAGAAGCGCGTTCTCACGCTCGTAGGTGTCCTGCTCGTAGCGCAGACAGCACATCAGTCTGCCGCACGAACCGCTGATTTTGGCGGAAGCCAGCGACAGATTTTGCTCCTTTGCCATTTTGATCGACACCTGCGTAAAGTCTGCCAAAAAGCTCTTGCAGCAAAACGGTCTGCCGCATACGCCCAAGCCGCCAAACAGACGCGCTTCGTCGCGCACACCGATCTGGCGAAGCTCGATTCTCGTGCGGAATACCGACGCAAGGTCCTTGACCAGCTCGCGGAAATCCACACGTCCCTCAGCGGTAAAATAGAAGCAGAGCTTGGTGTTATCAAACGTATATTCCACGTCGACAAGCTGCATTTCCAGCTTGTTTTTTGCCACTTTTTCGTAGAAGATCGGCTTTGCCTTGCTTTCCAGCTCGCGGTTGGCGGCAAAATGCGCGTCGTCCTCTGCACTTGATTTGCGGAGCACGGGCTTGAGGGGCTGAACGACCTCGCCAACGCTCACATTGCGGTTGCCCAATGCCACGTCGCCGTATTCCACGCCGCGCACGGTCTCCACGATCGCGTGCTCACCCGTTTCAAACGAGATCCCCGCAGGTGCAAAATAATACGTCTTGCCCGCACCGCGGAAACGGATGCCGACCACCTCGATGGTCTCGCCTTCTGCGGCGGACACGGCTTCTTCGACTGCAACGGGCTGTTTTGCAACCGGCTCTTCATCCAGAGAGAACCAAAGCCCGTCCGCGCGCAATTGCTCGTCCGTAAACTCCTCGCGGGGCGCTTTTTTCTCCTGAACGGCCGCAACGGTCTCGGTCAGAATGCGGTCCTCGCGCTTGCCATGACGGTCGCGGCGCTTGTCGCGCTTGCCGTTCTGTACGGGCTCGGGAGCCTTTTCGGGAGCGGCAACTTCTTTCTTTTCGGGACGCGTCTCCTGCGCGGCAGGCTTGCGGTCACGCTGTCTGTCGTGCTTGGGCTTGCGGTCGCGGCGCGGCTTTTGCTCGCCCGGCTGTGCGGCGGATTGCTCTGTCTTGGGCGGATTGCTCTGCTGTTCCTCTTCGGGAACCGCGTGAGCCGCCTCCTTGGGCGCGCCCTGCTGATTGCGTCCTCCGCGGTGGTGGCGCGGCTTGCCGTGTCCGTGCGCCTTGTCGCTCTGCTTTTGCTCGGCGTTGCGCTCGGGCTTGCCGTTTGCTCCGTGTGCCTTGCCCTTGGACGCGTCTGTCTGCTCCGCCTGCGGTTTTTTGGTACTGATCTTTTCCGCTTGGTCCGCACCGGGTGCCACGCGCACAAACGGACGCTTGGGCGCGCGGGGCGCTTCGGCAGACGAAGTGTCCGCTACGGGTCTTTTGGAGGCAATCTTCTCCTCGCGGTTGCCCGTCATATCTTTGAATTTCTTTTCTTCCATCTCTTCTGTTTCCTTTGTATAGATACTCAATTTGCCGCCGACCAAAGGGCGCTTGCCAGATTGGTCATCACTGCGGTCACATTGCCGTTGGCTTCCAGCCGTTCGCGGCTTTCCATCGTCATTTCACACATTGCCGCAAGGGCACGTTTGGTCGCTCTGCCGCCCAATTCTTCTGCGTCCTCGGGGGAGAGCAAAACCGCCCGGGCTCCCGTTTTGATCAGCAACAGATCAAACAGCAGCCGTAAAAACGCGTCCGTCTGCGCAATCGCCTGCTCACGCTTGTATTTGGGCATGGAGACCAAGCTCACCAAGCGGTATTTGTCACTGCCAAACGCGGCGTACAGCCATTCTCTTGCCTTGATACGATTTTGGGTCGCGTCCTTGCTCAAAAAGTCCATCGCCTCGCCGAGACTTCCGTGCGAAGCGCGTACCGCGGCAGAAAGCTCGTCCGCGCCCAGACGCGGCTGACGGATCCGCAACGTCCGCTCCAGCTCCGCATCCGACAGCGCCGAAAGCGTGATCGACTGCCCGCGGGAGCGTACCGTCGGAAGCAGTGCGCGGCGCGCTTCGGTCAGCAAAAAGATCACAACGCCCGCAGGCGGCTCTTCAAACACCTTGAGCAACGCGTTCTGCGCGGGGGCTTGCATTCTCTCCGCGTGCGACAGCACAAATACGATCCGCTCGCCGTCTACGGGAACCATGCCCGTCTCCCGGATGATTTCCCGCACCTCGCCGACCGTAATGGCTTTTTCGCCCTCTCCGTAGAGATGCAGGTCGGGGTGATGTCCCGCCGCCGCCTTTTGGCAGGAACGGCACACACCGCACGGCGCGTGTGCGTGAGACTCGCACAGCAAAGCGCTCGCGCACCAAAGCGCAAAGTCGCGCTTGCCCGATCCTTTTGCCCCCTCGACGATAAAAGCGTGGGAACAGGTGCCGTTTTTGAGCCTGCGCAGAAAATCCGCACGCTCGGGCGAAAGCTTTGCCGTCAAATCCATGCACTGTCCCCCTTCTTTACATAATCATTCATCATATTGTACCACATTTTTCGCCGAATGGGAAGAGATATTTTAAAATTTTAAAAAATAATTTGACTTTTGCATCAAAAAGAGGTACAATAGAAACATCAAGCAACCGCGAAAGGGGTTTTTGACATGAGCATCATCGTCGGCATCGACATCGGCGGAAGCACCACCAAGATCGTCGGCTTTCAGGACGGCAGGCTGTTGGAGCCGTTGATGGTCCGCGCGACCGACCCGATCGCGTCCGTTTACGGCGCGTTTGGCAAATTTACCAGTCAGCACGGCATTGCACTTTCGGACATCGGAGAGGTTCACATCACGGGTGTCGGCAGTGCGTTTGTCGAAAATGATATTTATGGCTTGCCCACAGTACGCGTGCAGGAGTTTGCGTCCAACGCGCGCGGCGGCTTATACCTCAGCGGGCTCGACCGTGCGATCATCGTCAGCATGGGAACGGGCACGGCTTATGTCTATGCAGACAAGCACGGCGGCGAATATCTGGGCGGCACAGGTGTCGGCGGCGGCACGCTGATCGGCTTGTCCAAAAAGCTGCTTTCCATGTCCGATCCCGAACAGATCGCACTTCTTGCGGAAAAAGGCGACCTGCGCAACATCGACCTGCGCATCAACGATATTTCCAAATCCGCGATCAACTCGATTTTGGCAGACCACACGACCGCGGCAAACTTCGGCAAGGTCAGCGACCTCGCCTCGCGCGAGGATATCGCGCTGGGCATCTTTAACATGGTCTACGAGACGATCGGCATGCTGGCAGTCTTTGCCGCGCGCCAAAAAGAACTGCGCGACATCGTACTCATCGGCAACCTTGCAGGCCTCCCCCACGCACACGCCACGTTTGAAACGATCGGCAAAATGTTTGATATGCATTTTCTCATCCCCGAGCGCGCAACCTTTGGCACCGTCATCGGCGCGTCGCTCACAAAATAAACACGCGGAGTTTTTATGGCAGAAAATACCCACTGGAACAAAAAAATCTTCGCCATGCTGTTGGAGCAGGCGAAGGGCGTGCGCTCCTGGCGTCAGTTTGCCGCGGAGTGCGATATCAGCTATGTACAAATGCGCAAGCTTGCGACGATGACGCAGGAGAACCCGCCCCGTCCCAAGCTGATCCGCAAGATCACCGCCAACGCGTTTGGCGACATCGATCTGGCAGACTTGATGTTTGCGGCAGGACTGGGCGGCACGGACAGCGCGCTCGCGAGCCGCGCCAAGCCCGAAACGGCGTATGACCGTTTTCGTTCCCTGCCTGCCAAGGATCGGCGCACGGTCGAGGAGTTTATCGACTTCCTCTACGCGCGCTCACAAAAGCAACAAGAGCCCGACAAGCAGGATCAATAAATCGTTGTTTTCCTCGCAGTTGTCGGTCAACAGCAAAAACCCAATCGCCAAAAGCAGCAGATCCTCAATCTTGAGGTCGTGCAAAAAGGAAAGGTCCAAAAGCCCTTTTTTCTCCTTTTCTCTCGGCTCGGGAGGAGGCAGAGGCGGTTCGTCGTGCGGCGGTCTGCGCACCGTTTCGGCTGTCAGCTCCTCAGGGCGCACGCCGTAGAGCTGTCCGTCGCTTCGGATTCCGCCCATGTCGCGGCTATACATACCCGTTTCCCCCTTTCTTGCCAAGCGAGCCCAGCAGAGACGCAACGGTTGCGATCTGCACAAGGCTGTCGAGTCTGCTCCGCTTTTGGTCGCTCACCAACGGCTTGATCGCGCACAGCAGATCAATGCGCGGGTCGCGCTTCGGAAGTGACAAAGCCGGAACGCTTTGCGGTTCGGTCTGCGCCCCCGCAGGCGCGGCAGGCTGTTCTGCGGGCGTGCTCCCGCCCGTCAGGGACGACGCGACGGAAGCGATTGCCGACAACGCGTTGGGATCTGCCAGCAGCTCGCGGATTTTTTCGCTCAAGTTTTCATCCAACGGTCCGTTCACCCTTTCCTGCGGATGATGTCATAGATTTCGCGGCTTTTGTCCTCGCCTGCGCGGTCCAAAAGCGCCTTTGCCTGCTCGGGCGTGAGCTGTGCAAGGCTTGCGCGCAAGGCATCCAAATTCCCCATCAGTGCCGAAGCCTTTTGGCGGTCTGCCCCCACGGCGGAAGCGATCTGCCCAATCAGCTCCGCAAGCTGTCTGTCGTCAAGTCTCGCAAGCAGCTTCGGGTCAAGCTCCATATTGTTTTGATTCATCAAAAACGACCTCCAGTCATCACGTTATGAAAGGACGAACCCTTCATGTACAAATACAAGCCGGAACGGAATGTCAAACAAGTGATCCTGCTGATGGCAGGCTGTATCATCGGTCTCCTCTCCATTTTTGCGCTCAGCATCTATTGGGAGTCGCAAAGCGGTATTTTGCGCTTTATCGGCTTTCTCTGCGCCGCGCTTGCGATCTACGTCGTGATCCGCTTTACCATGACGGAGATGGAATACGCCGTCGAAGGCAATTCCTTTGTCATCGCAAAGACCGTCGGCAACAAACGCACCGTGCAGGGCGTGCTCGACCTCGCGGACACCGTTGCGCTCGTCACCAAGGAAGAGTATCGCGCGCAGGGGCTCAACAAAAACCTCTCCACGATCTGCAACTACTCCCAGAACATCGGCGGCAAGCACTGGTTCTACGTCTTTGAGTTCTCGGGTAAGCGCGCCGTCGTCGAGTTTGAGCCGAGCGACGCGTTTGTCGCCATTATGAAGGACGCGATCGACAAGGCAAAAAATGAGCCCAAGGACGATCACACCGACTACGACGGCGGAATATTGATTTGATTCCTTTCAAGAACCTTTCTTTTAAAAAAGAAAGGTTCTTATACTCCAAAGAAAATCTATTGCCGAAAGCTGTCGCTTTCGGTTTTTATTTTCCCGACACGACAGTGTCGGGCACAAAAAGTTTTTGAGGATTTTTAATAAACAGGGGGATCCCAAAGGGGACAGCGTCCCCTTTGCTCACGTTTCTCCCGTAATCCTCGCATATTCCCTCGTCAGCGACTCCCAAGTCAGCGGCCCGACGATGCCGTCTTCGGCAAGCCCGTAGTTGCGCTGATAACGGCGCACGTTCTGCTCGGTCAGCGGCCCGAAAATGCCGTCCACCTGCAGCATCGGCATGTCGAGATCGACGGTCGACACGGCGTTGAGCATCGTTTGCAGCCAGCTCACGTCGTTTCCGCGCGCACCGCGCCGCAAGGGGTATCCCGGGTACGGGCGCAAACTGCTCGCTTCACCGCCGCCGAGCGCAAAAAAGGTCGTCACGATCGCGTTCCACGTCGCTTCGTTGACCGTGCCCGTCTGCACCAATCCGTAATAGCTTTGGAACGCACGCACCGCTTCTTGCGTCGCGGTGTCAAATACGCCGTCCGTGTCGGGCGCGGGGATCATGTCCGTGCCCAGCTCGTCGGAGATGTACTTGAGGTAGCGCTGTATGCGCAAAACCTCCGTGCCGCGATTTCCCAGCGAAAGCGTTTTGCCGGGGAACGCGTCGGTCTGCGGAAACTCGCCCTCGCTCCCCAATTCCGCGAGCTTTTTGACCGCGGTGTAGATGTATTGAATCTTGTACCACGTGTCGCGGTCGACGTTGCCCGTCTCCGCGATGCGGAACAACCGCTGGAACGCGCGCACCGCAAGCGCCGTTGCGTCTCCGTAACGCCCGTCGGCAGGAAAGATAAACGGCAAGGACGGAAATGCGATCGCAATGCGGTTGAGACGGTTTTGAAGGTCCAATACGTCTTGCGAGGTACTGCCGACCGTCAAGTCTCCTGGAAACGACTCGGGAACAACCTCTTGCACCTGTGCTTGCCGAAGCTCCACCTCGTTTCCGTAGTAATACTGCAAGATCTGGATCGGCGTGTAATCCTTGCGCGCCAACGCGACCGTTCCCCACTGGCTCATGCCGTCACAGGAGACGGATGCTCCGTCGCAATACTCCGCAAACAGCGGCTCGTTATACCCTTTGCGCGCAAGATAATTGGTAAAATACCCGTCCACCACCGTGTCGATTGACTCAAAAATGCCGCGTTCGTGGACGTAATACTGATCGTAAGCCGTCGAGCTCGTGATATCAAAAGGATACCCCTGCGACGGATACCACTCCGTGTACAGGCGGTTGAGCGTCAAAGACACCTGCGCGATCACGTTGGCGATCAGCGAGTTTGTCGGCCACGTCGGGTAGATCTCGCTGCTGGCGACGTTTTTGATATAATCGATAAACGGCACGCTGACGTTGCGCGCGTTCTGACCGGGCGGCCCGAGATGCACGCGGATCGTCTCGGGGATGATCACGGGCTTGGGCGTGTCGGCAATCGCCTGCGTCGTCACTGCTTCGTTCCGCAAAGGCGTGTCTTTTGTGCGCTTGTCATAGAGTGAATGCTCCGGAACGATGATGATGCGTTCCAGCTCGTCAGGTGTCGCGGTCAACCGCGACATATCGACCGTCTGCTTGGTCGTTTGTCCGGGAAAAATCTGTTCCCCGATGATGCTGACCGTGATATAACCCTTGATGATAATCCGCACGTCGACCGTTTCGTAAGGCCGCTCGCGCGGGTTGGGGGTATAGCTGTTTGCAACGGAAGAAGTCGGAATCGAAAACGTGACAAATCCCGACGCGTTGCTGATTCCCGTCTGCGACCCTCTCCCGCCGCCCGTGACCAAAACGGTCGCGCCCTCCAACAGCGCGCCGCCGTCCGTCGCGCGGACGGTCACTTCCAATGTGCCTCTGCTTTCTGCCATGTAAGTCGCTCCTTTCCCTTGTTGTTACTATATGCGGGGAATGGCAGAAATGTGATAGAGAGAACGTTTAAGGGGAACTTTTAAAAAAGTCCCCCTTTGAGCTCGTCGCAGACGAGGTCTATCCCCTCAAAACTTTATGCCGAAAACTGACGTTTTCGGAGATAAAGTAAGGGCGCGCAATGCGCGCCCCTGCGTTTGTTTACCTGACACGACACTCGACGTACCCGTCGCGGGATCAAAATCCGCAAGATAGCGAAGCAGGCACACGCTTTGTCACGGACTATGAGGTCAAGCTGTTGGCAAAGATTTTTGCACGTGGACATTCTTTGGCTGTTGGATGCGGTTTGATGTTTTTCGTTCCACGACAAGCAAGTGTCGGGCACTGTGTTTTTTGGGTTTTTTAAAAGGGGACTTTTTTCAAAAAGCCCCCTTTTTTACGTTCTTATTTACTCTGCAAAGCGCATATCGTTGCAAGATCTTTTGAAGTCGTGTTACGCTCCCAATTCAATGTCCGACTCGCCCGTCTGGGGGTTGCGGTTGGCAAGGTAGCGAAGCAGCCGCGTCACGTCCGCGCTGTTGATTTTGCCATCGCCGTTACAGTCCGCGCCGATACCGACCGTCACACTCGACACACCCGTCTGCGGATTGCGGTTGGCAAGATAGCGAAGCAATCTCGTCACGTCCGCGCTGTTGATCTTTCCATCCTCGTTCACGTCGCCGTACCCGGAAGGCAGTTCGTCAACGCCCCAATGCACCGGAAGATAGACATCGTGCTCCCAATCCTCACTCCAGCCCTCGGGTTGTGATTCCGCACTGCAATAAATATTTTTGAGCGACTTACAGCCAAAGAATACATAGCCGCCCATGCTTGCCGCACTGCCGGGAATCAAGACATTTTTCAATGCGTAGCATTCCGTAAACGCCCACTCCCCGATGGACTCCACTCCTTCGGGAAGCACAAGGCTCGTCATTGCACAGCGGGAAAAAGCGGATGCGCCGATGGTTTTGAGACTGCTCGGCAAGGTAATGCTTTTCAGCGAGGAACACCCGCCAAACGCACCTTCCCCGATGCTCGTCACGCCCTCGGGAATCACGACACCCGTCAACCCCTTGCAACTCAAAAACGCATACGAACCGATTGCCGTCACGGGACACCCCTCATATTCTGCGGGAATCACAAGCTCACCGACCGCGTCCTGAATGCCTACGACGGTTGCCTCGCCGTCCTCGACCGTGTACTGCAAGACGTTGACAGGGTCTTCGCCGTCATCGATGATATACACTGTCGCGTCGCAGTACTCGTTCCACTTGGCGTGCCAAGTATCGGGAATCTCCGTAAAATAGCAGTAGATCTCGGCAAGCGACTGACAGTTGTCAAACACGCCGCGTCCCATTTGCTCCACGCCGGACGGAATCACCACCCTTGTCAGCGAGACGCAGAACCCAAACGCAAACTCGCCGATGCTCGTCAGCGCGTCGGGAAAATAGAAATCCAACAGACGATAGCAATCCTGGAACGCGTTTCGCTCGATGACGGTCAACGTTTCGGGCGTGTCAACTTCCAGCAAATTGCTGCAGCCGTAAAAAGCACGAAAGCCGATCGCCGTGACGCCTTCGGGAATGACCACGCTCGTCAGCGCCGTACAGCCGGCAAACGCTTTTTCGCCAATGGCAACAACGGGATACCCTTCGATCACGGACGGAAGCTCGACGTCTCCGCCCGCGCCGTTATATTTTGTGATCGTCGCATTGCCGTTATAGACCGCATAGGAAAATTCACTTGTTTGCGCCGGCGCGCCCAATGGCAGAACGCTTGCCAGCACACATATCGAAAGAAGGATCGACCAGACTCTTTTCAAGACAACAACCTCGCTGCTTCCTTTTTAGCTTACAAAACGCAGAGCGTATGCAAAATCCTTTGCCAGGGCATCGGCGAGCGTTTTGCTTTCAAATTCCATCTCGTCCAAAAGCATTTCCAGGCACTCTGCGCTGTCCGTATCGGATTCTGCCCAGAGGAGCTGTGTCTCCAGCGTCTCAAGCCACGGCTCGTCCGGATAGAGGAACTCCAGCTGTTCCACACGTGTGCGCAAGAAATCAAACGCCGCCTTGGTCGTCATCTCGCCTTGTCCCTTAGGAGTTGCCTGCAAGCGGAACGCGTCGCGGATCGCATCGTCGTAGCCGCAGGTTGCAATGTAACGCAGGGTAAAGCAGGACGGGCCCTCGGACAAAAATTCATACGGCATATAGAGCTGTTCGATGATCGATTCCTCGGTCGCGCGGACGTACATGCCCACGCCGAGACGGTAGCCCGCATAGTCCGCGATGACTGCGGTCTCCTCGGCATAGTCGCGCTGATACTCGGTCGTCGAGCCGTAGATCATGGTGTAAATCGCGTCTGCATAGCCGTTCTCTGCCCATTTTTCGACGTCCTGATAGACGTATTTTTGTCTGTCATCGTAGTCCGCAAAGCAGGTAAAGCTGACCTCTAAGGAACTGTCGACTTCCTTGACCGCTTCGTAAAACATCTTGGCATAATTGCTGATGACGTCGCGGCGGTAGGAACACCACACGCCCCAAAGCTCCGTCGTGATCGAAAGCGTCTTGGGATCTCTGCCGCACGCCTCTTCAAACGCCTCTGCGACAGGGCTGTCATAGCCAAAATCCTCGTAGTTGTTCACTTGATAATAGATCGGCAGCGGGTAGCGGATATAGTCCACCTGCATGCCCGCAATGTCGTATTTGGTCGCAAGCTCTTTTGCGATCGCAAGGTTAAACGCCTGCACGGCGGGTTCGGACGGCTCCAATGTCATGCCGCCCGTCGCGTCGACGGTATTTCCCTTTTTGGACACCATCAGGCAATCCTTGTACAGATTGGTAAAATGCTCCTCCGGATACGTCTTTGATGCGGGTGCGGTCGAAAAACCGTTGACCATGATGATCAGACGCATGCCCTCCAGCTTGCACGCGTGCGCAAACGCACCGACGATGTCAAAGCCGTTCAGCTCGGGGAGCATGACCATGCCCTCAACCTCCGACGGATATGCCGCGTAGCCAAACATGCAGTTGTCGATGATCAATGTGTTCAAGCCCATGCGCTTTGCAAACTTGACCGCGTACTCCACGTCCGCTTCGTCGGTGTAATGCAACAGATAGGAACCGTCATAATTCAGCTCGCCGATCGTCACCCACGCCTCGCGGTTTTGCAAGGTCAAGCAGGGAATCAGCAGAACACGTGCGTTTTCAAGCTGTTCCATCGCGGTCAGAAGCGACTCCTCCGTCGGATCACTGCCAAACGACGCCACGGTCGCCGCCGCATCCTGCAGCACCGCCTTTGCCGCGGCGAAATCGATATGCGTCAGCGTTTTTTCTGCTTCGCTGTAGGACTCGCTCATCGCAACGAGGTCGTTTTGGCAACGCTCCGCGACCGATGCAGGGTTTTCGATCAGCCAAAATGCGTAAGTGCTCTCCAAGCCGACCTTTGTGCCGATTTTTGCAACCGAGGCGGGCGAATCCATCGCCGTACCCGACGCGACCAGCACATAGCCGCCCTCGGGAATCTCGGTGTTACCGGTCGAATTTGCGTACACACCGATGACCGTGCCGTCCTTGTCCACGACAACCTCGGTCACGCGCTCCGCCGCGGGCGTTTTGTCGCCGTACGCGCGGTTATACTGCACAATGCTGTCCGCTTTCGCTTCGTTCTTTGCGCCCAGTGCGTAACGTTTTGCCGTATAGACCTGCGGCTGCTCGACAAATTCCGCGGTGTCACCCACCTTGACGGTGCGGAGCATGCGCTCCAGCGTCGTGCCCGCGCCGACGGACAAAACATAACCGTCCTCGGGAATCGGGGTGTTGCCAGACGTTTCCAGACTCGACGGATTGACCGTCACGACTTTTCCGTCCTTGTCGACCGCGATCTCCAAGCCCCAGATATTGCCGCAGGTGGAATCGGCGTACCAGCCGCCGTCAAACACAAAGCCCGTCACTTCCACCGTGCGCGTCGTGTTTTTGTATCCCACCTCGACGATCGTGTCGCCAAAGCGGACGTAACGCTCGGGGATATATTCGGGCGCGCTCTTGTACGTCGAACGCGTGCCGAGCGCAATCGTTTCTGCGGGCTGTTTGCCAACGATGCGCACGACGTAGCCGTTTGCGGGGATCATCGGGCGCACGCCGATCGCAACGACCGCCGTATTGACCACCGCATAATCGGTATAGTCACCCTCCGCCGCGTACGCTTCCGCGCCGTCGCGCGTATAAATGTACACGCCCTCCGCGTCCGGTTCTACGTTGACGCCGAGCACCTCATATTTTTGTTCGCCAAATGTGATCATGTCCTTGCGTTGCACCGTTTCACTCGTCTCCGTACTGCTTTCCGCCTTGCTTGGAATCGACAACTCGGAATTTTCTCCGCTTTCACCGCACGCAGCCAGCAAAAAGGCAAACGCAAGCAGAAGTGCAAAGAATCTCAATTTCATCGCGGTTCTCCTTTCGGGAGTTTGTTTGAGTATATTATAATGGCTTTGCCTTATTTTGTCAATAAAAAAAGCACATCTTGCGATGTGCGGCAGGGGGACACGCTTAAGAACCTTTCTTTTTAGAAGAAAGGTTCTTAAGAATCTCCAAAGAAAATCTTGTGCCGAAAACGATAGTTTTCGGGCATGAAAAGTTTTTGAAGATTCCAAAGGAACTTTTTTCAAAAAGTTCCTTTGGTTGGGGTTTAAGGGGACAACGTCCCCTTACTTCCCCTTGATAAACCGCGACAGCGGCTTGTAGACCAAAAACGTGAGCGCGGTCACGAGCCCGCCCTTGAGCACGTTAAACGGCACGTTAAACACAAGCAGGCACATTTCCAGCGAATCCACAGACGGGATAAGCTCCCGGTACATGCCGAGGATCGCCTCCAGCGGCATAAACTGCGTGTAGATCGGGTACGTCAGATAAAGGTTGATCGGAAAGCTGAGCGCCGCAGAAACGAGCGCGCCGACAATGCTTCCCAAAAGCGCGCCGATGCGGTTCTTTTTGTAGCAGTAAAAATACCCCGCGGGCAAAACAAACGCCGCACCGAGCAAAAAATTGGAGATCTCGCCCACACCGCCCGTCGTCGTCACGGTTGCATGCACCAGATTTTTGATCAAACAGACCGCGACACCGTACCACGGGCCGAGCGCAAAGGATGCGATCAGCGAAGGGAGCTCCGACACATCCATCTCGATAAACGACGGAATCAAAAACGGGATCGGAAATTGCACAAACATCAATACCGAAGCAAGCGCGCCGAGCATCGCCGTCATGGCGAGTGCGCGCGGAGTCATTTTATGTTTCATATGTTACCTTTTCAGAAAATCAATTATGTAACGCCCACGAAACGCCATACTTATCCACAATAAACGCTGTGATCGGCCAGTGCGGCCACGACTCCATTCTTACCGACCTCGCATACTTTGACAACACATTGATTGCGTTTTGCAATCCTTGTACATCCTCGCGTTCAAACTCCCAACTTCCTCCACATTGGTTTGCGTCATCTCCGCCCGGATGGAGAAGAATGTCAATCCCATGAATTTCCATAATGATATGAAGATTGTTTTCGTCTGATTGATACGGAAAAAATTCCTTGAGTTTTTTTGCACCAAATGCTTTTTGATAAAACAAGAACGCATCCTGCATCTCTTGATAGGTATGGTTTTTGATCTCAAAACACATCGAAAATCTTGGGGGGTTGCTTTCCATAATCGTATTCCTCACTTAAAAACACGCAAAAACGCCCCGTACAAAAAGTACGGGGCGCAAAGCTTTGCATTCGTATCACGTTTCTCACATCCGGACTTTACCGTCGGTACGGGAATTGCACCCGTTCCTGCAAAAGCTTGCGCTTTTGCTCGCAGACTGTCACTGCCGGTAGGGAATCGCACCCAACCCCGAAACGATATTGATCAAATTGTCAAAAATTACTCAACGATCTCGGTAACGACACCCGAACCAACGGTACGGCCACCCTCACGGATAGCGAAACGGAGATTCTGCTCCATAGCGATGGGGGTGATGAGCTCTACGTTCATAGCAACGTTGTCGCCGGGTTTGCACATGTCAACGCCTTCGGGAAGGGTGATAACGCCGGTAACGTCGGTGGTTCTGAAGTAGAACTGGGGACGGTAGTTGGAGAAGAAGGGCTTATGACGGCCGCCCTCTTTTTCGGAGAGAACGTAAACCTGACCAACAAACTTGGTGTGGGGTTTTACAGAGCCGGGTTTGCAGAGAACCTGACCTCTTTCGATCTCTTTCTTCTGGATACCACGGAGCAAGCAGCCGATGTTGTCGCCTGCTTCAGCGTAGTCCATGAGTTTGCGGAACATCTCGATACCGGTGCAAACAGTCTTGCGGGTCTCGGAGATACCGACAATTTCAACTTCCTCGTTCATCTTGATCTGACCACGCTCAACACGACCTGTAGCAACTGTACCACGGCCTGTAATTGTCATAACGTCTTCAACCGGCATGAGGAACGGGAGGTCAGCCTTACGCTCCGGAGTCGGGATGTATTCGTCAACAGCGTTCATGAGCTCAAGGATCGGAGCATATGCAGCGTCGTTGATGTCATCGCTTGCTTCAAG
>JAFQII010000139.1 GCA_017397605.1 Clostridia bacterium | reverse complement strand
CTGCAATGTACTTTTGAAGCACAGAATCGAATTTGCCGCTGTATTTTTTGACGACGACCATTTTGCCGCCTTGCAAGGTAATGCACGGCTTGAGCTGCAACACGTTTGCACCAAATGCCGCAACTGCAGAGCATCTTCCGCCCTTGTGCAAAAACTCCAGATCGTCCACAACAAACGATGCGCTGACGCGCGGAGTCAATGCGGTACAATACGCTGCAATCTCCTTTGCGGACTTGCCCTGCTTTGCCAATTCGCCTGCGGTCACAACCAGCAACCCGCCGCCGGTGGACAAGTTACGGGTATCCACAACATACACACCCTCAAACTCCTCTGCGGCGATACGCGCGTTGTTATATGTAGAGGACATTTCGGCACTGATGGTAAAGAATACAACTTCACTGCCGTCTGCCGTCAATTCTCCGAAAAATGATACAAAATCGGCAATGTTGGGCGCCGCCGTCTTGGGCAGCTGTCCCGTCGCCTCATAATGCGCATAGATCTGATCGGGATCGACGTCAACGCCGTCGCGGTAAACCTCATCGCCGAGCTCAACAGACAAGGGCTCGATTCTGACGTCATAACGTTTGATCAGCTCTGCGCTGAGGTCGCAGGTGCTGTCGCTTGCAATAATAACTGGTTTGTACATAATGATCCGACTTTCTGTATAAAAAGGTTATTCATCAACAGAGAAATCAAGCGGAGGCTGCGTGGGGTTGTTGGGATCGATATAAACGGTTTCCTCGGGCGGAAGATTGCCAAGCTTGACAGCAGAGATGATTCCGCTGATCAGCGAGTACATGATCCACGCGTGGAACAGCAGATCCAACAGTGCTCCGCCGGGTGAGCCCAGCATCGAAAACAGCACCATCACGGAGTCAAGCGCAAAGAGCACCGCCGCAACGATCAGCCATACGTATTTGTTCTTGCGTGCCAAAAACCAAAGCAACAAATACACACCCACGATCACAAACGCGACCGCAACGATTGCATAAAATACACCGGAATCCATAAATGTGAGCTCATTGTATTCCGCGCCGTACTCCTCGACAGGATACATTCCGCACAGATACATGCCCAAATCGACCAGCATCAGCGGAATGATCGCCGAAAACAGAAAACGCGTATTGGTTCCCCCAACCAACAAAATCAGATTGAGAGCCGAAAAGCCCACGATCCAAAGCAGCTGGTTTCGAGCCGAACGGTAGCGATATTCCAACGCACCGCGCGTGGGCGAGACCGCACCTGCCGGTGTTCTTTGAAACATATCAGCCAAAACAAAAATCCTCCCTTTTTTCGTGTTTGGTTGCTTGTATTATACCAAACAAACCAAGCCTTGTCAAGCACCGCGAAAAAACATCAACAAAAGTTGAACTCAGATGATATCTGTCTCCAGCTCGTCATATTCCTGTCCTCCGACGATGGCGATCAGCTCTGCACGGGACTGTATTTCGTCAAAGGTGGAGTAGCGGACATGCAGAATATCGCCCTCGCGCAGTTCCTTGCCGCCGTGCCCGTCCACTTCCGCACCGTGCGCGCTGTCATGCTTGACCGACAGCACAAACAGATTTGCGGGCCAAAAGATATCGCGCACCTGCTTACCGATTGCAAACGCATCCTTTTGCACGGTGACAAAGGTATCAATGACCTTGGTCGTTTTGTCCTTGTTTTGCGCTTCGATGCGCGTTTCGAGCACGTGGTCGCCGATGGATTTTGCGCCAAACAGCTCCGTGATCGTAAAAGACACGGTCACAACCGCAATGACATAAGGAATGTTTGCGTAGCAATCCAGCGCCTCGATCGAAAACAAAATCGCGGTCAGCGGCATCTTCATCATGCCTGAAATACACGCCACGATACCCAAAACAAGGATCAGCGTCTCGTATTCCGCGCCCAGCCCAAACAGCGCCGTCATCATTTTGCCGATCACGGATGCGAGCACTGCGCCCAGCGTGAGGATCGGAATAAACGTTCCGCCCGTAATGCCTGCGGAATTGGCAGACAGCGTCAGTGTGGAACGTACCAGCAACACCAACAACAGAAACCAGATCGGCGTGCTGTCGACAAACAGTTCCAAAATCAGTTCATGTCCCGTCGACACAAACGAAAACGAGCAAAGCCCCAACGCGACCGTTGCGGCAAACACGGCAAAGATCCGCACAAAATGCGGGATGCCTGCCAGCTTTTCGCTCACAAACGCTTTGAGAATGCGAAAATACTTGAGAAACGCCACTGCAAACAAACCGACAAACAAGCCGATCACAATCGGAATCCAGACGTCCCCGACCTGCAAGGTATGCAGTTGCAGTGCGGGAAACAGCTCCGTGCTCACGCCCAGCACGGGCGCAAGGAGCTTGCTTGTGATATTGGCAAACACGACCGAGGTCGCCGAAACGATCAGAATCATCGGAGACACGCGCTGATGCGCTTCCTCAATGGCAAACAGCATGCCCGAAATCGGCGCGCCCGTTGCGACGGAAAAGCCTGCGCACGCACCGCCCGTCATGGAGTAACGGTCCCACGCCCTATGTTTTTTTGCCAGCGAATATACCGAGCCTCTGCCGATCGCCGTACCCATCTGCACGGCGGGTCCCTCGTTGCCGAGCGGCACGCCGATCAAAAAGGTCGAAAGCGACAAAAAGAACACGCCGAGCAAATTGCGCAGCCACGCAAACGTGATCAATCCGCGCAGCACGCCGATCGATGTGGGGATTCCGCCGCCCTGCAGGTTGGGCGTTTTTTTGTAGAGCCACGCCAGAAGCAATGCAACGCCGAGCAACGCGGCCGCGACAAGCGGAACGTATATGAGGTTCTCGCGCAAAAAGTGATACCCCTGCTCCGAGAACGCGATCACATATTTGGCACACAGCTTATACACAAGCACGACTGCCGCAGTCAAAACGCCCGTGATCGAGCCGAAGATAAACGCAGGGAACAATAAATTTGTCAGATAAGTTTTGTGTTTTTGTTTCATGGTATTCTGTCAGGCAGTTTTGACAACTGCATAAAGCATCGAGGAAAACTGAAGCGGAACGGACGTAAAGCCGTGCTCGGCGATCGCCAAGCCGTTTTGCGCCAGCTCGCGGTGAAACGTCTCTTGGCTGACCACGCGGCAGGAAGTATTGGCAACCATCACGGTCTGCCCGTCGCAATTGCGCTCCGACAGCTCAAACGCGGTGCTGACATCCGTTTGGCGTTCTTCCGTTCCGTCGCCCATCGTACAGATCAGCGCAATCCCGTTGGGGTTCAGATGCGTACGGACAAAGCGGTAAAAAGCATTTCGGTCCTCATCGGGGACGAGCATGTGCACCACCGCAACGGCATAAATAAAATCAAATGTTTGGTTTAGCTCACCTGCAACACAGTCGAGTAGCCGAAAACGATCCTCATCACCGGGGTTTTGCAAACGGCAATACGCAATCGCCTCCTCGGAAACGTCCGTCGCAAGCAGGTCGTAGCCGTTTTTCAGCAAGACCGCGGCATCCCTGCCCTCTCCGCAACCGAGTTCCAAAACCTTGTCACTCGGTCGGATGCCGTACCGCTCTACGATTTCCGAGACGATCGGTGACGGTTCTGTTCCGAGCCAGCAAAGGTTCTTTTCGTGTGTGGCTTTGTATCTCTCGTTGTATGCTTCGTAATACTTTTTACCCATGGTTTACCCCAACAGTACATCCGTGACCAGCATCACGCAAAAGCCGACAAGCAATGCGTAGGTTGCTCCGCGTTCGCTGCCGTGCGCGTGAGTCTCGGGGATCATTTCGTCGCTGATGACGTACAGCATTGTTCCGCCTGCAAATGCGAGCGCAAACGGAAGGATCACGGACGCCACGCTGACTGCAAAATAACCGATCAGCGTGCCAACGACTTCCACAAGTCCCGTAATCATCGCGCAGACAAAGGTCTTGCGCGGAGACACGCCCGTCGCCAGCATCGGTCCGATGATGACCATGCCCTCGGGGATGTTCTGCAGAGCGATACCGCCCGCGATGATCAGCGCTTGTGCCGTATCCCCCGAGCCAAAGCCGACGCCCGCGGCGATGCCCTCGGGCAGATTGTGAATGGCGATCGCGGTGACAAACAAAAGCACTTTGGACAAGCCTTCGTTGTGATGCGGCTCGATGTCCGTTCCCACCATTTTGTGCAAATGCGGAACAAGCTTGTCCACCAGGTTGAGACACAGCGCACCCGCAAAGATGCCTGCGACCGTAGTCAGCAGACCAAACTTTCCGCCGTACTCCAAGGACGGCAGAACCAGACCGAGCACCGCCGCCGCGAGCATGACGCCCGCCGCAAACGACAGCACGATATCCGAGAATTTGTGAGATACTTTTTTAAATACACAGCCGATCAGTGCGCCGATGACGGTCGCTCCGCCCACGCCGAGCGCGGTAATAAGTACCATTTTCATAAGAGACATTGCCCTCCTTTTGAGGAATCGTTGGTTACAGTATAATCGAAATACAAAAAAAGTTCAAGTGTTTCCCGTCATTTTTTGCGTTTTTTTAGCGATGCGCGACCGCCAACAGATGTCCCGACAGTCCGATGATTTCGTCGTGGCCGTCCAGCATCCGCACGGTACGCATCAAGATCTCGCGCGTTTTGGGATCGTCCATCAGCGCATCAAGGTTAGGCGCCAGCCACGCACCGCCCATCACGCCGTACACAAACGTATCTGCAAAACCGCCTTGCGCCAGTTCCCCGCGCAAGGCTTTTGCCGTATGCAGATGCGACGTTCCCAAGCCGCCAAACACACTGCGTTCGGGGTTGATGTGGCAACCGTCCTTGAGCTCGCGCTCGATCATGGACAAAAATCTCTCGTCGTCCAGCGCATATGCTTTTGACCTGCCTTCCAGATGATACAGCGTGGTGCAATGCAACAGCACCGAGTACGG
>JAFQII010000138.1 GCA_017397605.1 Clostridia bacterium | reverse complement strand
GTTGGGAATCACGGGCACGGACGGAATGCTGATTTCGTCGGACACTTCGGGTGCGGATACGGATTCGGAAACCGTCTCGGAGCTCGTCTCGGAGCTTGTCTCCTGTGTGCTTGCTTCGGTGTCAAACGTGGGAATCGCATCAGCGGTGTTGAAAATGCTGATCGACGACTCAAACGAAAACGGCACGCAGAGGCGGAATGCGACCACAAGCCACAGCAGGTAAGCATATTTTTTTGGCGCTTTGGACAACAGCATGCGCGCAAGCATGACGACCAAAATGACGATGCTTGCCGTCAGACTCATTTCCAGTATCGTTTCAAAAACGGTTAACAATGTACTCACTCCTTGTGACTTGTCGGTCGGGTAGTTGCTTACGGGTTAAAATCGGGTGTTTTGCCGTCTACGGTCAACAGCGGATGGTCGGTGACTTCGACCACGCTGTAATCGGACGAAAAGCCTGCCATATCCGGCCCGCGGAGAGCATAGTAATGCAGCTTGCCGTCTTCACCGATCAGCACAAAACCGCGCGAGTCGCCGATGTCGTTGATGTACATGGAGTACACCAGCGTGTCGCCTGCCTTGTAGTCGGTCGGCTCACCGAGCGGATCGACCGTGACGTCGTACGCTACGCCTGTGTCGATCTTGACAATGGCAAAGCCTTTGACATCCTTTGTAAAGGTGAATTCAAACACTTCGGCAACATCGCCGTCAAATTTGATGCTCGGTTGCTTGTCGGTGGGGACAACGTTTACGGGGGAGTCAAGCATTGCGATGCAATCGTCTGCACGCAATGTGCGCCATTTGGACTCAATTCCGATCATTTCTGTGATCTCTGCCTCGGAGAGCATGTAAAACAGCTCAGTCTGTGTACCGTCGTCCTCGGTGTTCTTTGCATAAATACGGCCGTTGTCGTAACGTGTGATGACCAGATTGTTCTGCGCATCCACGATTGGATAATAACCAAAACCTTGTGCGTCATAGAGGGACATGTCGCCGTCTCCCATAGACGAACCTTGCACGGGTTCTCTTGCGTACAGGAAATGTTGGTCATCAAACCATTTCAAAAAGGTCACGCTGTATTCGACATCGGTATTCCCCGTGATGTTTTTGTACAGTTTGTCGATGCGGGCATCATACAGATAGACGCGAGATTTGCTGTTTTTGCCGTAGTCGCTCCAAATCAGTTGTTGCGTTGTGGCATTGTAGCCGAGATACGCAAAGCACTCGTCTTCGTGAATGTAATCGACGCCGCCGCCGTCGTACATGGCGCGCAGAATTTTCAGATCGCGTTCTTCGTTGTATGTCAGGAATATGTATCCGTTTTCAAAGCGATAGAATTCGATCAGCGTTTCGCCGTACAAAGGAGACGGCAGTGGGGGGATTTCTTTTTCGACCTTCAATGTGACGTTCTCGTGGTTTGCAATCAGATCTTGGACTGCGTCGGTCGTGAGGGTGTATGACCAATCGGTGTATTGCGTGGTTTCGTGATTGTAAACATAGCCGACGAGTGTGAGGTTGTTGCCGTTGAATGCAAAGGAGCTGATCATGACCTCGTTTGCGCCTTCCGTCTCTGCATCAAACAGCAGGTAATTGTTCCGATCTGTCGTGTCACAAACATACACGTCGCCGCCTCGGACGGCCGAGCTGGTGGTGGATTGACGGACAAACAGGAAATAGCGGTCGTCAAACCAATCCATATAAGACGGTGTGTAGTCCACGCCGACTGTACACTGTGTTACGATATCGCCCGCGATGTCATAAATCCAAAAACTGCAATATTCACCCGGAAAGTCGTTCCAGATCAGCTTGTTTTCGGCTTGGTTCAGCTTTATATTGGCGATGTTGGAGAAGAGTATTTTGAACTCCTTGGATGTTCCGTCTTCATACAGGATGCGCAGGGCTTGCTTGTCATCGGAGCTTCTTTTGGTATGGTACAGCGTTCCGCCGCGGAACGCATGTGTTGCGATGACGGTTTCGCCGGGGAATTGCGGCAGAAGAATGCGATCCGTAATCTCGACAAGGGAGATCGCACCGTCAAACTCGTTTTCAAAAATAGCAAAATAACGCAATGTGCCGCTTTTTTCTCTGAAAAAGATGCCGTACGTGCTTGTGATGCTTTCGGGATAGACGGTCAAGTGCAACGGCGACGCGGGCGAGAACACGCCCAAATGGGTATCAAACGGTTCTGCTGTGTAGAGCCGGCCGTTTTCGTCGGAATCGTCTGATGCCTCAAATTTGCAGACATTGAGACCTGTAAGCGTTTGGTTGGTCGTGATGACCAGATCGTGGGAAACAGTCAGACCGGGCGAAACAAAATGCAGGTAGTTTTCGTTGTGTTTGTCTTCCTCGGTCGCCTCGCGGATGGAAAGCGACAGCGGAACATCGACACGGTCGGTAATCTCCGACAAAGACAGACTGCCGTCGTAACCGCTCCAATTGATCGCATAGTAATGCATCTTGCTGTCCGAGCCGTAAAAACCGATACCGCGGTTGGGGAACGTTTCGCTGATATACGTGTCAATTACCATCGTTTGCGCATTGGTCAATGCCGCTCCCGAAAAGAGAAACTTTTCGATCGAAAACGTCTCGCCGTCGGTGCTGTCAAGTTCAAAGAAGCAGAGTGCCGCGACCGTTTCGCTTGCGGTGAGCATAATGGTTTCGGAGGTGTCCGTCTGCTTTTCGGCAAAATGCAGGGTGTCGGGACTAAACAGATCAACATCGTCTGTCAGGTAACCGATCGAAACGGGATTGTTGTATGCGGGCTCAAACGCCGTGCCGTCCGGCAGTGCAAAGGCGGTGTCCCAATTGCCGCGGTTGACGTTGACATCCTTGTTTGGCAGGATTACTTTGCCGATGTTTGACACGTCGTGATAGAAGAAACGGAACGCGTTTTCCTTAAGAACCGCCGCGATTTCTTGGCTGGTATCCAGCTCCAAAACCGCAAGGCAGTCCGTGTAGCAATCTTTTGCCGTGTAGCCGATGAAATCGGTCAGAATTTCGGAAATGCGGGACGCTTCCTCGACGGAAATGTAAGGCTCCAAAATGACGTAGGAGAACTCATCGACGTGTTCGGCAGAGGGCTGACCGTGAGGACGGCCGTAGAACGAGTCTACGATATCCGCATTTACGCTGTTTTCCTCCTTGAATTCGGACGTTCTGATGCTGCCGATGATCGAAGAAAATGTTTCTTTGGTGAGTGCGCCGGGGACATTGAAGACGTCTTTGTAACTGTCCAGTACACTCATATCGACCTCGACGACTTTGTCGCCGTCGGGGGATTTTTCGGGAATGACGAGGTCAAACGGTTCGGTGTGGTCAAAATCGGTTTGGATGTCCGTGATGACGCACGTTCCGTCGCCGTTGGAGGTAAAGGTGAACTGATACGGCGTGTCTCCAAAGTCGATTAAGCGGTCGGGACGCTTCTCCCCCGAGGTATCGTCCGACGGATCTTCGGAAACGGCGTTCGCCGCGCAGGCGACCAGAACGACCGCACACAGCAAAAGGGCGATCGCAGACACCCAAAAACGGGGCTTTTTCCAGTACAGCGCGTGCTTGATGCGCGTTTTTGCGCCCGCACCCTCCGAAAAAGAGATCGGCGCGGGGGTAGGATAGCGATTGTCGGTCGCAAAATCCAGCAGGGTCTTGGAATATTTCTTTTTCATGTTTTCGTCTCCGAACTGCTTTAAGACCCGTTCGTCGCAGGACAACTCCATGTCAAGGCTCATGCGGTTAAACGCCAGCCAGCACAACGGATTGAACCAGTGCACGCACAGG
>JAFQII010000137.1 GCA_017397605.1 Clostridia bacterium | reverse complement strand
GTGTGTGTGCAGATAGGATTTCGCAGGCACAATTGTCCATCTCTTCCACGATTGCTTGGAGTCGATCCTCGATAACTGTGTCTATGCGTGCAAGAATTTCATCGTACTGCTTCGCGCTGTAAATCGGTATCGCAGTGCGGAAAGTTCCATCTTTGTTGATGACATAACCTTTCCGGATCAGCTCGGAGATTACTTCCAGATCGTATTCGCTGAAACCGTCTTGCAATCCGTCGCAAATGTCGCAGAAAATGTCAATATAACGCTGTTTCCCAAAGAAATCGTGATGATCGCCCTTTCCGCCGTTTTAGTAGTCAAAAAAGTATAGGCTGAAATACTTGTTGAGCTTGTAGGTGCTGTCTACGCCGCAAATAGAGAACATATGCTTGGTTTGCATTTTTTCTATGCACCAGAGAAACGCGTTCTCGCCCCATCCGGTGATAGGTGCGCGTTGATTGTGACGATTGATGCGAAAGATTCTGCGGAACATAAGGACGGCAAGCTGCCAACGTAACGTGTTGTCCGAAAAATCCGAACCCACGAAACCGATTTTTTTGTAACTGTCCAAATACGTATCCAAAAATACCGAGAGCTCGTCCGCGATTTTTTCATGATATTTCGTCGCTGCGCGGTTGATTTCTTCCGTACAATCCGCGCTGATCACGATGACGTTGGATTGGTAGTGCTTTCCGTCTTGAATCAAAATCTTGTACTTGACCAGTTCCGCGATCTCATCGTCCAGATAAGGCAGGGGAATGCCCGTTTCCAGACTGATTTGCTGTACTGTCAACGCATCGTTGTAGCACGCGCTGACGATGTTTTGTCTGATTTTGCTTTGCATAAAATCCCAAAAACGGTTGGGGCCGGATCCGTTGTACATCGGGATCAAAGACTTGGGGTTGTAGCTCAACTGTCCGAGGTTGCGTTCCATGTTCATTCCTTCTTTCAATATGGTTCTGGCTTTAAACAGCAGGTACTTGACCATGCTTTCGCTGATCGACAGAAGCTGTGCGATTTCCGCGCAGGACTTGCGCTCAATGTAATAGAGAATCGTCGCGCGGCGGTATTTTTGCGACAACAGCGAAAGCTCGCGCCGCAACAGATAGATGTCGTTATTCTCGTCTTCAAAATACGTGTCAATCGTTGCCGCCGTGACTTCCGTCAGCTCGCAGGTCTGCTGTTGCTGTCTCTTTCTGCACCATTGCTTGTAGACATTGCCCGCAACCGCCCACATAAATCCGTAGAACGCGTTTTCGTCACGGATGTTTTGCGCAGATTTCAACAGCTCAAGTAAGATCTCCTGCGAGAGATCCTCTGCTTCACTGCGGTCGCGTGTTTTGCCGAGACAGTAGTTGAAAATCGTCTTGGACGCTTCTGCAATTTTACCGTCGAGCATCGCTTTTTCCATGCGCTTGTCTCCTGTCGTTTCTTTGAGTGATCACTTCTGTCCATATAGTGAAAGAATTAAAAAACGGTTAAACTTTTTTGCATAAATTTCTTTGGGGATTTTTAAGGACCTTTCTTTTTAAAGAAAGGTCCTTAAACGTTCTTTGCGTATCAAAAACTATACAACGCACTCTTTTGCACCGACTGATCCTTGGTACCGTCGGAGGACGCCCAGGAGCCGTCTGCACCGTCGATGTACTGGATCTTGATGCCGATGACCGCACCGGAGCCTGCGCTCGGTACGCTCAGGTTGAGAGACTCCCAAGGCATTTTGATTACCATCACGTCACCGACGATTTCGTACGAAAAGCCCGAAAACGTTGCGTGACTGCCTGCTTCCCCGCCGGTCTGCCAAGCGGATTCGCCCTTGCGGTGAATGTAATAACGGATGCCGCTGTCGGAGTCCAAAGCGGCGTTTGCGGTTTTGCCGTCTGCCGTCATCCAGATCTGCACCAGATCGTCCTTGCCTTCCCACCAGACACCCTTGCCGTAGCTTGCACTCGTGTCGTTTGTTTTGAGCAGAACGTAAAGATTTTCGTCATCCCAGTACATCGCATACTGCGGATTCGTTCCGCTCGCGTTGCCCAACTCAAAATCGTACCAAGTGCTTACTGCCGAAGCGTCGGGGGTTTGGTTGACCAGCACGCCGTCGTGGTAACGCGTTGTTTCGATGACGGGCTTGGTGACGGGGAGGACACCGGAGGTGTCGACGACCTTGCCGTCGTCGGTGATCACATCGGGACAAACGGCATCTGCGCCAAACGCATCAAGCGCTTTCCAATCGCGGTAATAACGAACGTAATCGCGTACGATGCGAACCTTGTAGTGATTCTTGGCATCGTTGAACGCCGCCATACTGTACGGGGAGAAATAATGCGGAATGTCAAATACGATGATCGAACCCGAGGTCTTCATCTCTAACGCAAGCGATTTGACCAGATCTTCGTATCGCTTGGAGGTACTTGTGATCTCAAAAACCTCGGCATCATGCCAGAATTCCGCGCCCGCGCGGCGGACGGCTTTTGCCCATTCTTCGACGTAGCTTTCGTATGCCTTGTATGCTTCATCGGTGACGTACAAGGTGGACTCTCGTCCGAGACAGTCCTGCGCCGCTACAATGTCGACGATCGGTCTGCCGCCTTCTTTTTCGGGCGCGAGCATGCGGTAGAGATTGTCAGCGCCGGCTTCGGGCTTGCCGCTGCGCCAGATCGCGGGAGCGATCATGATCTTGGCTTCGGGATCAAGCTCGCGGATCAGATCGGATTGGTTTTTGTAGACGTATCTTGCCGCATCTACACCGCCTTTGAGGTTGAGCCATGCGTCGCAGGTTTCGTCCGAAAGGTAATACCCTGCAAACGCGGGATGATCGCCGTACATTTCGTCGATGTCGCGGATGATCGCAAACGCAGCGTCTACCAGAGGCGCGTACGATTCCATGTTTGCGATCGGGTCGGTAAAGTCGGAGTCGTGCATCGTGCCGAGATAAACCTTGAGCCCCAGCTTTTCCGCTGCGTTCAAAACCGCGAGACAGACGTCCTCACAGCCGTAGGTGTCTTCGTAGCGGAAGCCTTTTGCAAGGATATTCTTTCCGTTGATCAGCGTTGTGCCGGCATTGAAATGCGCGCCGTACTGAATGACGACGTATTCCATGCCGAGGTCGCGCATGCCTTTGAGCTGCAAGTACCACGAGTACTCGCTGTTGAGGGCTGCTTGATTCTTTCCGCCGCCTGTGGGCAACTGGAAGAATCCGCCTTTGATCAGCGGCAACTGCGGCTGACCTGCGTAGACCATGACCTCGCTGATCTCGGGCGCGGTGTCGCCTTGAAGGGTGATGTCGACCCGGTGACCGTTATCCGGTCTGTCAAAAACCAGAAACTTGACCGCTGAGCCCGCAACCTCGCTTTCGTACAAGGTAAACTCAACATTTTGACCGTTTACTTGTATTGTCAGAGCGTGCTGAAAGTCTTTGCAATTGATTGCAACGGCACAGATCTCATCGTGTGGCTGCTGCAACGCGATCGAGATGGTGTTTTTGCCTTCGTTTCCTTTTACAAACGTGCC
>JAFQII010000136.1 GCA_017397605.1 Clostridia bacterium | reverse complement strand
CGTCGATATCCGTCGCCGTGCCGTAGCCTAACAATGCACCGATCTTTGCCATAATCAAAAGTTTCCTTTCAGTCTTTATACATAAAATTGATTGCCAGTCTTGTCCACTCCGCTACGGGAAGTGTGTCTTTTTTGGGGAACGCCTGCGTCACGTGGTCGCCCAGGCACAGACCGTGTCCGCCGTCTCGCCAAATGTGCAGTTCGTACTTGACGCCGTGCGTCGCAAGCGCGTGCGCAAACTCCAGCGAGCTCTGTGCGGGAACTGCATCGTCCTCCGACGTCGCCCACAAAAAGCTCTGCGGTGTCTGTTCGTCGACGCGGTTTTGCAGGCTGTACGCCTCCAGCAGCTCGTCCGTCACATTTTCTTTGCCAAACAAATTATAAAAGCTCACGATATGCCCGGGCGCCTTGCCGCGGATGACGGGATAACACAGCAACAGCTTGTCGGGGCGCGACAGCTCCGTCTCCGTCTCCGTGTCAAAAAACTGCGCCGCCTCGGGCTTGTTCCACAGCGTACCCGTGCACGCGCACAAATGTCCGCCCGCCGAAAAGCCGCAGGTCGCAATGTTCTGCGGATCAATGCCGTATTCCTCGGCGTGCGTGCGCACGTATCTTACCGCCGCAAACGCTTCCCGAATGGCATGCGGAAACACCTCGCTTGCAACGTCCGTCGTCGTGTAATCCAGCACAAACGCGCAGATGCCTTCCGCCGCAAAACGCAGTGCGATCGGCTCCGCCTCGCCTTCGTACGTAAACTGATATCCCCCGCCGGGGAAAATCACGACCGCAGGGCGCTTGCCTCTGTAATACGCGCGCTCCGTTCCGTCGGGGACGTACGTGCGCATCGGCCGCGAGAGAATGTCGATTGTTTCAAAACGCATGATAACCCTCGATTCTTGAGGCTCCGCCTCAAACTCCGCTTAAAACCTTTTCTTTTTAGAAGAAAAGGTTTTAAGAATTCCAAAAGAAAATCCATTGCCGAAAGCTATCGCTTTCGGGGGATAAATATAACAAATTACAATTTGCTTGCAAATTGTTTCCTTCACTTTCGCGCAAGCGAAAATATCACTCGCCGAAGGCGAATATCACTGCAAAGCAATATCACGCGACCGAAGGGAGCATATCACTGCGACCAACGGGAGCATATCACTGCGACCAACGGGAGCCCTATTCCGGTATCTGGCTAAACAGCCTGATCTGCGTGCGTGCGCGGACGAGGTTGTGACCGGGGAACAGCGTCTTGTAGTAGGTGTCGCCGTTTAAGTAATCGGTCAAGAACCGCATCGCCTGCTCAAAGATGATCACGCGTGCGCCGAGCATCAGATTGTCGCGCTCGGCAGGCAGGAGAATGCCGCCGCAGGCCGCGAGGAATCCCTCTTTAAACGCTTCGCAGTACGCAGGCATAAAGTTCATTCTGTCGAGCTTGGGCTCGTCCTCCGCGGCAGAAGCCGCACCGCTTCGGATCGCGTCGCCGAAGTCGTACAGCACCGTACCCGGCATGACCGTGTCAAGGTCAATCACGCAGACCGCCTCGCCCGTTTGGTCATCCAGCATCACGTTGGACAGCTTGGTGTCGTTGTGCGTCACGCGCAGGGGCAGTTCCCCGCGTTCCAGCATGCCGACGATACTGCCTGCAAGCTCTTCGTGCGCGCGCAGATACGTGATCTCGCGCTCTACTTCGTGCGCTCTGCCCGCAACATCTTTTTCGACCGCCTCCAAAAAGGCCGCAAAGCGCTTTTTGGTATTGTGAAAATCGGGCAGGACTTCTGCCAACGTGTGTGCGGGGTATCCGTCCAGCAAGCGCTGAAACTCGCCGTACCCCTTGCCCGACGCGTACAGCATCTCGGGCTCGTTTGCCGAGACGTACGCCGACGCGCCCTCGATCATCTTACTGCAGCGCCAATCGCCGTAGAGATAGCCGCCGCTCACGCAGGGCACAAACGAAAGCACCTTGCGTTCGTCGGTCACACCTTCCGCGCGCAGACGGTCGCGCATCCAGTCCGTCACGCAGACCGTATTACGCATAACCGCGGCAGGATCGGGAAACACCGCCGTGTTGATCTTTTGCAAAACGTAGCGCTTTCCGTCCGCGTCCGTCACCGCATAAGTCGTGTTGATCAAACCCTCTCCGAGCGGAACCAACGTGTCCGCGGAAGCATTGGGCAAAAACTGATGTAAGATATGTTCCATGTTATAAAATCTCCTTCAATCGCACCGCCGCGTCGTAAAGCTCGCGCTTGGGTGCAGCTTTGGAAGATGCCAGCAGAGAGACGGCTTCTTTGGAAGAGATGCCGTTTTTGACCATACAGTCGACCAGCATCGCTTCGTACGAGAGGCGTTCTTCGCTCGGTTCTTCCGTTTTCTCGCGGTAAATGATCAAGACGTATTCGCCCTTTGCCGCGTTGGGGTTGGCTTTCAGCTCCGCGAGCACCTCTGCGGGCGTTCCGCGGTAAATGCGCTCGTACAGCTTGGTCAGATCGTTGCACACGCAAAGTTGACAGCCCGAAAGCACCTCCGCAACCAACTCCACCGTGTCGACGATGCGGTTGGGCGACTCATAAAACACCGAAAGCGGCGAGTACTCCTTTTCGATACGGCGAAGCACCTTGCGGATATCCCCCGCCGATCGCGGCAAAAAGCCGTAAAATGCAAACGACAGCGCGTTAAAGCCCGATACCGCCACCGCAGAAACCGCCGCGCACGCGCCCGGCACGACCGTGACCGAAACGCCTGCCGCCACCGCCGCTTCGACCAACAGATAGCCGGGGTCGGAGATGCAGGGCATGCCCGCATCGGTGACCAACGCGAGGTTCTTGCCTGCGAGCAGATTGCGCACAAAGCCGTCTGCCGCCGCTTGCTCGTTAAACTTATGATTGGGGACGATCTTTGCCCCCGTGATACCGAATTTTTCCAAAAGCGACGCCGCCGTGCGCGTGTCCTCCGCCGCGATCAGATCGACACTTTGCAACGTCTCGACTGCGCGCGGACTCATGTCACCCAGGTTGCCGATCGGCGTACCGACGACATACAGCCTGCCGATCACTTGCGACGCTTCCATAAACCGAACAGCCCTTTCTTTTCTTTTGCGGGCTCTGCCGTTTCGGCAGGAACAACCGTCAGCTCATGCTCTTTCATCGCCGCAAGCACCGCCAGAAGGTACGACCACGTACGTCCGATCGACTCGATCGAGATCGCTTCTCTCGGGGTGTGGATATCCTGCATGTCGGGGCCGAACGAAACCGCGTCCAGATCGGCAATGCCGCCTGCAAACAAGCCGCATTCCAAGCCCGCATGGATCGCCTCGACCTTCATCTGCTTGCCGTACATGCTCTCGTACACAGAAGTCATCAAGTCGCGCAGAGGAGAGTTTTTGCGGTACTCCCAGGCGGGGTACTCGCCTTCCGTCACCGCGTCTCCGCCAAAGGAGCGCGCGATTTCCTTGACCGACGCGTTGAGCGCGTTCTTTTCGCTTTCAACAGAACTGCGCACGGAATACGTCAGGACAAACGCGTCGCCCTCGGTGCGCAGGATGCCGACATTCAGAGACGTCTGCACCAAGCCGTCGATCTCCTTGCTCATCGCTTGAATGCCGTAAGGCGCTTTGCGCAGATAACCGCCCAGGTCGGCGGTTGCAGCCTCCGCGCCCGTTTCGCCCGTCGGCGTGCAGGTAACTTTGATGTTTTCTTCGGGATAACGCTCTGCAAAACGCGTTTCGCAAACGCTCGCCGCCGTTTCGACGTCACTGCCGCAAACGGTCAGGATGCACTCCGTCATAATCGCGTTGTCGGCACAGCCGCCCTCGGCACAAACGACCTTTGCACCGCACTCGGCAAGAAATTCCCCTGCCAGAACCGCCGCGTTGGCGCGTCCCTTGTGAATTTCCGCGCCCGAATGTCCGCCCGTCAGCCCGTGAATGCGCACGGTGTACACATTGCCTTCCGCATGCTCGCGCACAAACGGCAGTGTCACCGTCGTCATCGAGCCGCCTGCGCAGGAGACGGTCAAAATGCCTTCTGCCTCGGAGTCAAGGTTCATAAGGAACTTGCCGTTCAGCTTGGAGTAATCCAGCGCCTTTGCGCCGACCAAGCCGATTTCTTCGTCGGAAGTCAGCACGACCTCCAGCTTGGGATGGTCGATGTCGTCCGCCGCCAAAAGCGCAAGCGCCATTGCGACCGCAATGCCGTTGTCACCGCCCAGCGTCGTGCCGTTTGCGTGCAGAAGATCGCCGTCGACAATCAGCTCCAGACCGTCTTTTTCAAAATCGTGCGCCGACTCGGGAACCTTTGCGCAAACCATATCCGTGTGTCCCTGCAGAATAACCGTCGGCAGATGTCCGTATCCGGGCGAAGCCTCCTTGCGGATGACCACGTTATCCGCGCCGTCGCGGTAAAACGTGAGGTTGTGCAGCTTTGCAAAAAAGCAAAGATAGTCCGCAACCTTTTTTACGTTGCCCGATCCGTGCGGAATCGCGCAGAGCTGTTCAAAATAATACAAAACCTGATTGGGTTCATAGTCGGCAAGCACGCGTGGCATAACCTTGTACCTCGTTTTCTTTTGATAGCATCATTGTAGCACAAAATGCCGGGAAATGCAAGCGTTATTCTATCGTATATGTGCCCAAAACGTGGCGTTTGAGCATCATATAGTCGTTAAGCCCGACCGTTCCGTCTCCGTCGGCGTCAGCGTTCTGCTTTTGCGATGCGCTCGGCGTATAGGTGCCCAGCACGATGCGCTTGGCGATCATATAGTCGCCCGCATCGATCTCGCCGTTTTCGTTGGCGTCGCCGCGTTTGACAAGAGACGCAAGGATTTGATCGGTATATTCCGTCATGCGCGCGACAAGGTCTGCGGCAGGCTCGCCGTTTTTGGCGTAAATCTGCTCGAGCTGTGCGCGGTAATGGACTCTGTCCACGATGACCAACCCGTGATCGATCCACTGCTCGCATTTGGTGCTCGAACTGCCCGTGAGCGCTTTGGGAATGCCCAGCACCGCGTTGATAAACGCGTTGTACTCCGCCCAGCCGTCGCTCACGCGCCCTACGTTAAAGCAACCCGCCGAGCTGTATGAGGTCGGCGTAATGCCGTCCGTCGGCGCGTTTCTGAATTGACTGCGCGCATGGATGTTGATTGCGCTCGAGGTGCTGACGTAGTTTTCCGTCGCCGTGCAACGCATGACGGGCACACTTCCGCTGTTGTCCTGAATGCGCAGTGCCGCGTATCTGCCGCCGTGATTGGTCGACAAAATATTGTATACGCCGTCCAATACCGTCGGAACGGGCGTGCCCTCGTTGGTGGCGGGATTGCGCGGATTGTCGGGAATGGTCGAGCAGTTTTCCGACTCAAATACAATCGTCGGAACACCGTTTTTCAACTGTACGACCGCGCAATACGCAGACAGACGGTACGTTTTGTAATCGCCCCATTTGGCATCGTCCACGTTGTCGGAGCATCCGTCAAAGAAGAACACGACGCTGTCGCCGTTTTGCAGGTTGCGCGCCACACGGTAATTGTCCTTTTCGGAAAGAATGTGATATTTCATCATACGGTCGACGTACGATGCGCGCGATGCGTCGGAAAGAATGGTGCACTTGATTACGCCCAGATCGCCCTCGTCAAAATAAGTTGCCGCGTTTGTTTCCATCACTGTCACCGGCAGTAACGAAACCGCAAGGCACACCGCCAAAAAACATTCAAAAACCGCCCAGAAGATGCGTCTCATCACACCGTCCTCGCTTTCTGCCCCGTAGGGCATTTGATATTTCCATTATAAACAAAAATGTATATAAAGTCAATAGAAAAAACGGCACCCGACGGATGCCGTTTTCGTATCATGTTAGTTTGTCGGACCGAGAACGATCGAGGACTCACCTGTCATGGGGTCGCGGTTGGCAAGATAACGAAGCAATCTTGTCACGTCTGTGCTGCTGATCTTTCCGTCGCCGTTGCAATCCGCGCCGTAACCGATCACAACCGAGGACTCGCCCGTCATCGGATCGCGGTTGGCAAGATAACGAAGCAGTCTCGTAATGTCCGAACTGTTGATCCTTCCGTCATCATTCGCATCGCCGTACACAATGATATCCGACTTGGCTTTTCCGCATAAAGCGCACGTGTCTCCGTCGTCAAATTGATGCCCAAGTTTTGGAATGCTCTTGTCCTCAATCAATGTGCCACATCCATTGCAAATCTTTATGATATACCCTTCCTGCTCACACGTTGCTTCTTGACATACAACACTGACATCAACGCCATGAACAAACTGCATTGAAAGCGTCGGGAGTAGCAGATCATTTCCGGATTCTACGTCAACAGTATTCCACAGTTTCAAGCAGCCGATATATGTTGCGCTTTCCAAAGAATCACAACTATAAAAAGCCTTTTCGCCTATTTTTTCAAGTGCTGTTCCGTAAAGAACAACATTTTTGATATTGTAGATTTCGTCATCGTATGTTGCAAACATATACTTCGGCACACTGACCACATTCTCGCCGAACGTTACCGTAACGCCGTCTGTGAATTTACCGATATTGCCAAAAATTCGTTCCGCATACATCGACGACAACTTAGCCGCCACATCATATCGCAACTCTGTCACATAGGTGCAATTGTAAAACGCGTAATCCCCGATAAACGTAACTCCTTCCGGGATAGAAATCGAGGTCAACCCGGTACAACCGTAAAACGCATAAGAACCAATCAATGTGCTTTTTTGCGGCAATTCCAGATTTGCAATTCCGGCACATTCATAAAATGCGTAGTCCCCAATGCTTTCTACAGTATCAGGAATCACAAACGTATTCGCTTTATCAGTTTCTTTCAATGTTGTACATTTATAAAATGCGCTCTGTCCGATCGTCTTGAGCTTATCGCCTTCAAAAACCACTTTGACAATATTATACGTTTCGAATTTAATGGGACAGAATATATAGTCGGGAAGTTTTGTTACATTGCCGCCTACATAAACCGTTACACCTTCGCTGAATTTTCCGATGTTTCCAAACACTTCAATATGGTCGTCAT
>JAFQII010000135.1 GCA_017397605.1 Clostridia bacterium | reverse complement strand
GGTGGCCAAAGAATTTGCAATCGTGCTGGATTGTCCGACGGAGGACATCCTCGGCATGCTTGGGATCGCGCCGATCGCCGCAAGGACCTGACAATCACATACTTCTCCCCCTCTTTTTCATGTTTTCCCCTTTGAAGCCAAGCCCGTCTCGTTCTCCCCCTTTCGAGACGGGTTTGGCTTTTGTATTGCAAAAAAATCACCGTTCGACCGTGTCCGACATACTCTGTCAATGAGCATGCCGTTTTTGCGGTATGCTCCAACAAAAACAAAGGAGCAACGATCGGTTTGGAACTGTTTGACCAAGAAACGTTGGAACAGCTCATGCCCGCGCAGAGCATGTTCCCCGCAAAGATCTCGCTTGCCATGTCCTATGTGCCCGATCAGTCGTTTGAGAATCTCTATGACGAGACGACCGCGCTCTCGCGCGGGACGCTGTTCAGATCTCTGGATTTTCCGTTCTACGGAGCAAAAACACGGGAGGGCATGCGCAAATGAACAAGACAAACGAACAACACGCAAAGCATGAGCTGCAGGCGGCTTGCTTTGCCTTGCACGAGCTCGTTTTGTATCTCGATACGCACCCCGATTGCCGCAAAGCGATGCAGATGTATCACACGGCAAAAAAGAGATACAAGGATCTCTATGCACAGTACGAAGCAAATTACGGACCCCTGACCTCCAACGGCGTCACGGGCGAGCATTGGACTTGGGGCGCAAAGGCTTGGCCCTGGCAAGGAGGGAACGACCATGTGGACGTATGAGAAAAAATTGCAGTACCCCGTCAATATCAAAAACCCCAACCCCGCGCTTGCCAAGCTGATCATCACCCAGTTTGGCGGCCCCGACGGTGAGCTCGGCGCTTCCCTGCGCTACCTCTCCCAGCGCTACACCATGCCCGACAAAAACATCATCGGCGCGCTGACGGACATCGGCACGGAAGAACTCGCCCACCTCGAAATGATCGGCGCGATCGTCTACCAGCTGACGCGCAACCTGACACCCGAGCAGATCAAGGAAGGCGGCTTTGACGCCTATTTTGTCGATCACACCACGGGCATTTACCCCGTTTCGGCGGCGGGCGTTCCGTTTACGGCATCGTATCTGCAGTCCAAGGGCGACGCGATCACCGACCTGAGCGAGGACATGGGCGCGGAACAAAAAGCGCGCACCACCTACGACAACATTCTGCGCTTCTGCGACGATGCGGACGTGCGCGACCCGATCCGCTTTTTGCGCCAGCGCGAGATCGTGCATTTCCAGCGCTTCGGTGAATGCATGCGCATCCTGCAGGATCAGTTGGACTACAAAAACTTCTACGCGTATAACCCCGAGTTTGACAGACGGTAAAAACAAGAGCAGGTGGAGTTACCCATCTGCTCTTTCTTTCAAAAAAACCATTCCAAATCGTTTGTTTAATAATCTGTGCAAACACAAATGCCGTAAACATTGAACGCGGCTTCTTTCACGTTGCCTTCAAGCGACTCTTTGTAGTACATTTTGCCGAATTTTTCGATTGCCTCTTCTAACGAATTTGCATAGCACAAAGCCACGTCGTCGGTATAATTATGGCAGTCGCCGTTTTGTAAATAACCATCCATTGTATTGGGTTTTGCATATACAAACAATTTCATCGTTCGCTTGTTTCCTCTTTATTTTTTGTATTTCAATTATACCATAAAAGGTACGGGCGTGTCAAGCAAACGCCGTTCAACCCTTGGTTGAATGCACATCCCGCAAGTAAAGAACTTCTACGCGTATAACCCCGAGTTCGACAGACGGTAAAAAAGCATCAAAAAGGGGCTGAATGCATCAGCCCCTTTTGCCGTGTCCCAAAAACCGGCTTACTCCGCGTCAACAAAATCGTTTGGCGTGCCGTCTCTGTTTGCCAAAGTAAACAGCCATTCGGCGGTGGTCTCTGCGGTAAGCGAAGCGAGCTGCTCACGTGTCACAAACAGCAGCAGACCGGATTCATCCGCTTTGACTTCTGCCGGATACGCGCCTTGCAGTGTTTGTGCAAGCGCGGTGAGATACGCCTGTACGGCTTCGTTGTACGCAAGCGTCGCATCACACGCGCTTTCCGATACGACAATATCGTTTTCCAATTGCTCTTTCAAAAAGTTTCCGTCAACGATATACCGATTCAAAAGCTCCTCGCCATAGTATCTTGTTCTTTCATCATAAAAATCTTTCACCCATTTTTCGCCGTCGGGTGTTCCGGTTGTATAGAGCGCTTCACCGTATTTCAGTGATTCCCCGTCCTTTAATAACTGACGCAGTTTTTCCGGAAAATTTCGTTCCTCGCTCATTGCAAGATAGTATTCCTCCATACGCATGCCTTCATGCTCATACGCACCGTCAATCTGCGGTCTTGCAAAAACAGCAAAAATGTCTGTGTCAGAAGCCTCTTTTAATGCAATGTGCAACCCCCAGGAAATCCAATCTCCGTTTTGCTCGACAAGTCCCTCGGTGTCTCCCACCGCAATCGAATCAGCCCAAATGATCCGATCCTCTTCCCCTGCAGATACGCCGCCGGATGTCTCGGCATCGGACTGCGTGCTTTCCGCGGAAGAGAGAGCGGTTTCATCGGATTTTTCTGCATCGGAATGCTCTTTTTCCTGCGAATTGCCGGAGACGTCTGCGGTAACGGGCGGTTTAGACTCAAACAGTCCGCTTTGCACCGCGCCGAAACTCAGCAAAGCAACCAGACAAATGCTACACAGCGACACCGTATTGCGAACATATTTTTTTCTTTTTCGCGTTTGCTCATCGAGATACGCTTGTCTTCGTTCGAGCAAGCTGTTGACCATTTCGTCACTACTCTTCATAAATAAATCCTTCCTGTTCAAGTTTGTTTTTCAAAGACTGTTTTGCTCGGTAAAGGAGATTCTTGATTTGACGATCGCTCTTTTTCAAAATCCTTGCCGCTTCTTTGGGTGTAAACCCCTCAAAAAACACAAGCCAAAGAATATTTCTGTAGTCGGGCGCAAGCTGTGATAATGCTTTGTGAACACGCCGCTTGCTGTCTTCTTTGATGTAGGGTTCCTCAAGCCCCCGCTCTTCGCACAGATAATTTTCCATATCCTCTATGGGGATTTCGGGCATTTTGGAGCGGCGTCTGATATCATCCACGGCAATATTTCTCCCGATCGCATACAGCCATGACTTAAACGAACTTTTTTCTGTATATTTCGGTTTTTTGACAACCAACCGAAAAAAAGTTTCTTCCGTCAATTCTTCGGCAACAAAAATGTTTTTGACATAGCCGTTTAAATACAGAATCAAGCCGTCTTTATACGTGTCGACAATTTCCGCGATTCCCGTATCGTCACCGCCAAGGAAACGGCGGTAGCTACTTGCACCGTTATCCATTGATGCGCTCCTTTCCGAAAGAGGGATTTCGTATTCCCCTTCACTTATTAGTCGCAAAAATATGCAAAAAGTCTCAGTTCATTTTACCGTATTTTGATCAAAAGCTCAAGTTTTTTCAATTTATCAAAAAAGCCCCCGGCAACCAAAAAAGAGCCGAAGGTCTTTTTTTGGTTTTGGTGGTCAAACAAAAGACCCGCGGCAACCAAAAAAAGACCCGAAGGTCTTTTTTTGGTTTTGGTGGTCAAACAAAAGACCCACGGCAACCAAAAAAGAGCCCGATGGGCTCTTTTTTGGTTTTGGGGTCTTTTGGGGGGATTTATGCATCACGGAGAAAAGGGGGGGAAAATCTCCGCAATGATCGATCGTCAGGCAATAGCGTTCGCATCTGCGTACTGACACAGATACTCACTATTGCATATGCAGTATAACACGTAT
>JAFQII010000134.1 GCA_017397605.1 Clostridia bacterium | reverse complement strand
CGTGAGTAAGCAGTTCCTTTTTTGATGCTGTTATTCTGTCGTTTCGGATTCTTCGGAAGGCTCGTCGGAAGGCTCGTCCGTGGGTTCATCCGTGGGTTCGTCTGTCGGTTCGTCCGACGGGGGTGTTTCCGCGGGGGGATCGAACACAAAGGAGACGGTGTACGTTCCCAGCGCAAAGCGCTTGAGCATCATATAGTCGATGGCATCGACGATTTCGTCGTCGAGCGCGGCGGCAAGATACGGCGCGCCTTCCAGCGCAAACGTGCCCAGGACAAAGCGCTTGCTCATCATATAGTCCATCGTGTCGACCGTTCCGTCACAGTTGACATCGCCCTTGACGACCAGCGTGTAGCGGTACACGATCAGCGTGTCGGCATAAACGCGCACTTCGTCACCTGTTGCGACGAGATCTTCTGCGGTCAGCTCCGTCTCCGTTTCGCCCGTGATGCGGAAGACGCGCACCGCGGTATTAAACGTGCCCGCAAATTCCGCAAGCGACGTGCCCGCGGGGATCTCGGTGACATACGTTTCGCCCACGAGGTGCTTGCTTGACGTCAGGGACGCGGGCTTTTCCATCGGGACGTCGATCGTGCCGTCGGGCGTGAGGAATTCCGCGCAGACGTAGCCTTCCGTCTCCGTGCCGCCGTAGGTAAAGCGGATGCGGTACCAGTCCTTGTAGACCGTCTCGGTCTCGACGTGAATGAGCTCGCCCAGAATGATCACGCGCTCGCCGGGCAGCAGTCTTGCGATTTTCTGACCGTCCATGCCCGCCTTGTCGCGCACGTTGAGCGCGTCATCGACGTTGACCTTGCCTGCGGGGAACGGAACGAGAATGATCTCCGGCTCGGAAGAGGTGTCCGACGAGGTATCATCCGACGAAGTATCATCCGACGAGGTATCGTCCGACGAAGTATCATCCGAGGATGTACCGCCCGAGGGCTCGTCCGACGGAAGGGAAGCGGAATTGTCCGAGGACGTTTCGCCGCCCGAGGTATCTGCCGAAACGTCGGGATCGCTTTCGTCGCCCGACGCACCGCCCGAAACGTCGGGATCGCTTTCGCCTCCCGAAGCATCGGTGCTTGATTCATCGCCCGAAACGTCGGGGGGCGTTTCCGGCACGAGGTCGTAATAGCGGGAGTAGGAGTAGCCCTGCATGGCTTTTCCGTCGACGGTTGCCAGCACGAGGTACCAGCCGTTTTGGGGCTCGGAAATCATCTTGACCGTGTCGCCCTTGCGGACGATGCCGAGAATCTCTGCACCCTGCGTGGGGCCCGAACGCAGATAAACATTTGCGTTGGCGATCAGCGTCTGATACGCCTCGTCGCCGACATAAACGGTGACGGTCAGCGCCGTCTTGCTGTCAAGCTGTACCGAAATGACCGCGACGCCTTCCGCAAGTGCGCAAAATGTGCCGTCCTCGGCGACCGAAACGACGTCGGGCATGGAAGACACCCATGTGATCGGCTTGCTTTGCAATTCGTCCGCGTAAATTTCCAGCGGGATCTTGACGGACGCGCCGACTTCCTCATAATACACCGTTTTGGGTGTTCCGAGCGAAAGCTGTGCGTTTTTGTTGATTGCGATATGCTTCTTTTGCGCGTAGCCGCTGATGGGAGCGCCGCTGCCGACGCCTGCGGAAACCGCGTAGTATTCCGTGCCGTCATTTGCCGTGTAGACCGTTTCGCTGTTGACGCGCAAGGGCTGGCCGCGCAGCATTCTGCCGACCGACGTGGAAGTGTTGCCCGCCTCGGCGTAGACGTAGAGGTTTTGGTTCATCACATACGCGTTGGCGTCGACCACGATGACACAGCAGGCTTCCTTGCCGTTGTATGTCGCCGTAATCAGCGTGTAGCCCTGCCTATGCGCGGTAACGTTGCCGTTCTGGTCGACCGACGCGATCTCGGGGCGGTCGCTGTTCCAGGTCACCTGAAGCTCCGCTTCCGTCGCGGGGTAAGCCGATGCGTTCAGCGTGATGCTCTCGCCCGACATCATTTCGACGCGGGAGCGGTCCATGATCATGCCAAACACGCCGTTTTCGTCCGCGGTGACGCTGTCCAATTGGGCAAGTCCGTATTTTTCGATGTAGCCGATCAGGTGCGTGGGGTAGCTTTCTTCTCCGCAGTAGCCCGATTCCCTCAACGCATAAGCCGCCTCGGTGTAGTCCTTGGCATTCAGCACGATCTCGTACTTCGACTCGGCGTGCAGCAAAGCGGAGTGGTCCGTCACGCTTTCATCCCACGAATCGTACGCGCGCCAGAGGCTCGCGTTTTTGGCGTAGCTCTCGCCCTTGATGTTGACGACGTCCGCATAACTGCCGTACACCTCGTAGGTGTTGTTGTCAAACACCTTGCCCTGCCAATCGGAAAACGCTTTGATGCCGAAATGGTTTTGCGCAATGATCGAGATCGGCGCGCCTGCACAGCCGCCTTCAAAAAACGCCTGCCCCGCCGTGACCGACGCCAATACGCCCGTGTCGTAACAGTCCTTGAGCGACAGCGACATTACCGTGCGCATAAAATAATACTGCCACGTGCCCAGCTGCGTGCGGATCGGCTCGTAGTCCAGCGCCTGCGCCTGCACCTGCGGTGCGGGCAACACCGCCGAAAACGCCAGCAGCACCGCCATCACGAGCAAGATTGCGGATATGTATTTGCAGTTCCTCTTGAGGTTCATCGGGAAAACGTCCTTTCTGTGTGGGGGGGTGGAGAGGGACGCTTAAGAAACTTTCTTTAAAAAGAAAGTTTCTTAAGAATCTTCAAAGAAATTTGATTGCCCGAGACTGTCGTCTCGGGAGTTTTTATCAGACATACGGTTAAGGTAAAACCATTATAACATACACTGTCGAAACTTGTCAATAGAAAAATGTGGGACAAAAAGGGGACAAAAGAGGGACAAAAAAGGGATGAAAAATGCAAAAGACTGTGGTATCATGGTATCGTCGGATGCGAAAGAAACAACGCGTGACACAGACAGAAAGGGGTGAAGGCACATCCAAACCAATACAAACAAGGACAGACCGCCTACGCGCAAGCGCAGGGCGGTTTTTGTATCCAAAAAGGATTGCAAAGCAAGGCTGGCTCTATATTTTGACGAGTACCTTCCAAACAGCGGCGAGGTCGCCGACATCGAAGGGCTTGCGGATTATCTGGGCACGACGCGGGATACGCTGTGGAGTTTATCGGAGCACAAAACCTACGGCGTTCTCCTGCAATGCGCATTTAACCGCATCGCCAAGATCAAAAAGCAGCTCGCCTTTGGCGGAAAGCTCCCTGCGGCGGTGCTTTCGTTTGATCTCAAAAACAACCACGGCTACCGCGACCGTCCCGAAGAGCATGATGCGGGCGCGGGGGCGACGGTGGTGTTTATGGGCAAAACGGAGGACTGGGCAAAGTGAGTGATACCGTCAAGGAGATCGTCATCACGCCCAATGACAAGCAAAAACAGTTTTTTGAGTCGCGCACCCGCTACACCGCATACGGAGGAGCACGCGGCGGTGGCAAAAGCTGGGCGATGCGCATGAAAATGGTGATGCTTGCACTGGGCTGTGACGGCATTCAGATCCTGCTGTTACGACGCACGCTGGGGGAGCTGCGTGAGAACCACTTGTTTCCGCTGCTGTCCCTTTTGGAGGGCGTGGCAAAGTACGCGTCGACCGAAAAGGAGTTCCGCTTTCCCAACGGGTCGCGCATCCGCTTGGGCTATTGCGACAGCGAAAACGACGTGTTGCAGTTTCAGGGCCAGGCGTACGAGGTGATCGGCATGGAGGAGGCGACGCATTTTACCGAACGGCAGTTTTTTGCGCTCACGGAGAGCAACCGCTATTCGGGACAGATGAAAGAGCCTTTCCGTCCGCGCATGTACTTTACCTGCAACCCCGGCGGTGTCGGGCACGACTGGGTCAAGCGTCTGTTTGTGGACCGCATCTACCGCGGTGCGGAAAACCCCGACGACTACACCATGATCCGCAGTCTGGTATTTGACAACAAGTTTCTCATGGAGCACAACCCCGAGTACGTGCAGACCCTGCAAGCGCTTCCCGAAGCGCGCAGGCGGGCGATGCTCTACGGAGACTGGAACGCTTTTGAGGGAGCATTCTTCCCGGAATTCGACTATGACAAACACACATGTGACGCGTTTGACATCCCAAAAGAGTGGATCAGGTTCCGGGCTTTGGATTATGGACTGGACATGACGGCTTGCCTATGGCTTGCGGTGGGCAGTGACAAAACGCTGTACGTCTACCGCGAGCTGTACGAGCCGGACCTCATTTTGTCCGATGCGGGCAAGCGCATCGTGCAAAACACCGCCGAGCGCGAAAACATCCGTTACACCGTCGCCTCGCCCGATCTCTGGAACAGACGGCAGGACAGCGGAAAAAGCGGCTTTGACATTTTGAGTGCATCGGGCGTCAAACGGCTGGTCAAGGCAAACAACGCCCGCATTCCCGGCTGGCGCGTCCTGCGCGAATACCTGTGCACGGGGGAGAACGGCATGCCGCGGCTGGTCATCTTTCGCAATTGCAAAAATCTCATCCGCACCCTGCCGCTTTTGCGGTTTGATACGGATGTGACCGAGGACGCCGCGGACACGCCGCACGAGATCACGCACGCGCCCGAGGCATTGCGCTACGCCGTGATGTCCCGCGTGCCCGATCGGCACAAGCAAGCGATCCCGTTCCGCTCCAGCCTGTACACGTTTGATACGCCGAAGCGGGAAGACGGGTACGGGGATTTTATCGCGTATTGACAAACACAGAAAGGAAAAAACAACCACCATGTTCCGAAAAAACAACCACTACACGGAGGAATGGGAGCTTTACGAAAAGGGCAAGGAATACCACCATTCGATCGGCTTGTACGACAACGTCAACACCAACGAGCGGTTTTACCGCGGCGACCAGTGGGAAGGCGTGCAGTCGGGCGGTCTGCCGACGCCGGTGTTCAACCTGTTCCGCCGTATCATCGACTTTTTTGTCTCGACCGTGCTATCGGGCGCGGTCAAAATGCGCTTTTCCGCCGAGACGCCTGCCGTTTCGGGAGACGCAAGCGCGTCCGACATCACCGACAAACTGAGCCGCATCG
>JAFQII010000133.1 GCA_017397605.1 Clostridia bacterium | reverse complement strand
TCGTACTGCACCGTCATGTGCTTTTTGTCACGCCGCAGGTGATCGGCCGCCATGTTTTTTGCGATCGCGTACAGCCAGCTCTTGAAGGATGAACGCCCGTCAAAGCGCGGTTTTTTGGTCAGCAGTTTAAAAAGCGTGTCCTCGCAGAGATCTTGTGCTGTATGAAAATCCCCGACGTACCCGTACAGAAACAAGACAAGCCCGTCGCTGTACGAGCGAACGATTTCTTCAAATCCGCTGTCGTCCCCTTGCAGAAAACGGCGGTAGCTACTTTCGCCGTGATCCATAAGGCGTTCCCTCCTTCCGTTGGCTTTCACTCATAAGACGCAAAAAACGCGTTTTTCTCACACAAAGTTTAGCATATTTTTTGTTTACTTGCAAGTTCCGAAAAAAAAGCAGCTCTTCTCATTTGAGAAAAGCCGCATTTTTTTGATGGATTACCAAATCACGATTCTCTTGTCCTCGGGCAGATACATCTGATCGGTGTCCTTGACGTCAAAGGTTCGGTACCACTCGGAGAAGTTTCTGGGAGGCATATTTGCACGGAGAAGCGCGGGGCCGTGAACGTCCACGGAAAGCAGCATCTGCTGGTACTCGGGTCTTGCTTTCTGGCACCATACCCTTGCCCAGTTGCTGAAATACTCCTCATAGGAAACGCCCTCGGTTCTCGACATGATGTCAAGCGTTACCGACATACCGCCGTTGTCTGCCATATTCTCGCTGACGATAAACGCGCCGTTGACCTTGCCCCAGGGAAGCTCGATGCCGTCAAACTGCTCGATCATTTTCTGTACCTTTACGTCAAAGCGCTTGAAATCATCCTCGGTCCACCAGTCGTTGATGTTGCCGTTTTCGTCGCACTTGGCGCCGTTGCTGTCAAACGCGTGGGAGATCTCGTGACCGATGACACCGCCGATACCGCCGAGGTTTTCGCTTCTGGTCTGTTTCAAGGAATAGAAGGGCGCTTGCAGGATCGCCGCAGGGAACGTAATGTCGTTGACAAAGGGATCGTAGCAGGCGTTGACCATGTGTCCGGGCATTGCCCAGTTTTGAGGCTCGGTGGGCTTGTCCAGCTTGGAAAGCATATCGAGCGTTCTGATCTCGTGCAGAGCGGTCATAATATCGTAGAGCGAATCCTCGGGATTGAAAACAAACTTGTCGTAGATCGCTCTGGGCTTGTCGGGATAGCCCATCTTGACGCCCATCTTGGAGAGCTTGAGAATTGCCTTTTCCTTGGACGCCTCGCCGAGGATATCGTTGGTTTTGATTCTCGTCTTATAAGTATCGATGATCTGATAAACGATCTCGGTGATGTCCTTCTTTGCCTCTTGGCCGAAGTACTTTTCGCCGTAGTAAATACCCACGGGGTCGGAGTATTTGCCCGAAGCAAGCTGATACGCAAATTTATCGATGGACTGCATCTTTGCCACACCCGTGAGCGCGCGCATATACATGCCGCCCATGTCGCGCAGCTCCTCGGAGAGGTATTTGCAGTCGCTAAGCAAACCGGTGACGTACGCCCAATGCTTGTACAGCTCCAGATTTTCTGCATTGAACACGCCCGCAAAGTTCTCAAAGAATCTGGGCTCGGTCACGACGGTCGTTTCGGGAACCTTGCCGAAGAGATCGCAAAGAATCGCGCAGAAATCAACGGTCGAGAGCATTTCTGCAGCTTTTGCTATGTCCATGGGATTGTACATCTCGACGTATCTCGACCATTCCTCGCTGGTCTTGACCAATCCGCCGAGGATGGCGTCGAACGCAAGAGCGTCGTTGACGTATACTTCCTGCTCCTCTGCAGAGAGATCGGTCTGCGCCATCACAGCCTTTGCAACGTTTGTCCAGATGCCCAGGATCTGCGTCTTCTGCGCTTCCATCTCGGGCTTGTAGTAGGATGCGTCGGGAAGAATGACGCCTGCGCCCTGAATATACACCAGATGCCGCTTGGTATTCTTCATATCGGTGTCAACACCGATGCCAAACGGCGTGGGAATGCCCGCAAGCATCAGCGTCTTATAGAGACGGTTGAAATCTCCGACGGTTTTGATCTCGCCGAGGATGGCGAGGTTCTTCAGCGCGGGCGAAATGCCGTGCGCCGCTTTTCTCTCCGCATCCTTTGCGATCGCATAAAGCGTGCAGGCTCTCTCCAGATGCACGTTGGGATAGGACTTGCTCTCGGTCATGGCGGCAAACTCGCCCATCATGATCTTCTCTACGCCGTCGGCAAGGTTCTGGAACCCGCCTGCCGTGGGCTTATCGTCGGGAATGACAAGCTTCTCAAGCGTTTCGCCGTTGACAAAATGATAAAGGTCATCCTGAATTCTAATGTTTTCCATAACTGTCTCCTGTTTTGATACATCAAGCATATGATTATATTTCATTATAACATCATTTTTTTGAAAACACAACAGCAAAGCGCAAGTTTTTTGCAAAATATCGCGCGTTTCGGATGCAAATTTTTCCATATTTTTTTACAGCCTGCAACACATAGCACCGCCGCAGTCTGCAAACAATAAAAATAAAAAAAGGAAAAAACGTATGAACGAGATGCAAAAACCCACATCCGACGAAATTCCGCTCGGGTTTGGCATGGCGCTTGCGCAAAACGAGCAGGCACTGCAAAATTTTGCACACATGGACGAACGCGAGCGACAGCGCGTGCTGTTTGACGCGCGTCACGTCCGCACCAAAAACGAAATGAAAAGCTTGATCACAAGGATCGGAGGAATACAATGAAACGAATGTTATGCGTTCTCGCATTCTTTTTATGCATGATGTCGGTGCTGTCCGTTTCGGCGGCGCAGAACGTCGTGTCCCTGCACGCGGTCTACACGGTCGAAACGCCCGTCAGCGAAGGCTATCCCGACGTACAGGGCGAGCTGACCAACGGCAAATACGGCACGCCCGTTGCCAACGGCAACAACAGCTATTACTACCGCAGTGAGGAATTCGTCGGGCTCAAAAACAGCGACGCCGCAGACGGCGTACACGTCATTCTGCTTGACCTCGGCGAGTCGTACAAGGATTTGACGGTTTTTGAGTTATCTGTCCTGACGGAAGTCGACGCGGGCATCCGCACGCCCAAAAAGGTCGTTTTTTCGATCTCTAATACCAAAGACGGCGATTACACCACCGTCGGCGAAGCAACACACACGGATGCGGACACCGACGTGCAGAAGGTCAATGTACTCTCCGTCACTGCAAACGAGCCCGTGGAAGGACGTTTTGTGC
>JAFQII010000132.1 GCA_017397605.1 Clostridia bacterium | reverse complement strand
TCAACCTCAATTGAACGAAAACATTGTATTATTGCTATCTGTAGCTGATTTGTTGTACAATTCAAAACCGGATGGAAACGTTCATTAAAAAATACCGTCGAGCGGTTTTGCTCGGCGGTATTTGCGTATATTATGACATCCAAAAATATAATGCTTGTAAAGGGCAAAAAATGCGCTATGCTGTCCATATACAGAAAAAGAGGGGAAATGTCTTATTGTGCATGGAGCCGCGGAAATGCGTTGCTGGAGACTTACCATGACACCGAGGGGGGGACCCGCAAAAGACGACCTTGAATATCTGATTCCGGGGACGATGCAACGCGGGCTTTCGTGGATGCTGATGCTCAAAAAATATGACTCAATCCGTTGTACGTAAAGCTGATCGGCTTGACACCGGTGACAAAACGGATGCGGTAGGTTTGAGTCTGCTCGTCCACTTCTTCGACGATGCCCTCGCCAAAAACCTTGTGCCGCAGCTGGTCGCCGACCTTATAGATCTGCAAATCCACTTTGTCAAACGAGCGCGCTTGGTGCTTGTGCTCTTCCAAGATCTCTGCGGGAATGACACCGATGCGCGTTAGCAGCGAGCCGTCGATATCAAACACAAACCGCGACGGGACCTTGGAAAACCCTTTGACGCCAAACCCCTCGCTTTCGGTCAGCCACAGACGTTTTTTGGCACGCGTGACAGCAACAAAGCACAATCGGCGCTCTTCTTCCAGAGCGTCTTTTTTGCGCTCCTCGAGACTGCGCGCGGAAGGGAAGATGCCCTCAGTCAGTCCGACGAGAAAGACGTTGTCAAACTCCAAGCCCTTGGCAGTATGGATCGTCATAATTTTGACGCAGTCGTTTTTGTCTTCGACGTCGCTGTCGCGCAACAGCGTGATGTTTTGCAAAAATGCGGAGAGGGACAAATGCTCGCCGTATTCCGTCTCCTGCGTAACGATACTGCGCAAGAGCTCGGTCACGTTGTCCAAACGGTCGATGTCACCGCTTTCGCGGATATACAGCTCGTACCCCGTCTCCATGAGAATGTGCTGTAACAGCTCCGAAACGGACAGATTCTCCGCTTTTTCGCGCAGGCTTTCCACCGTACGGACAAATTCTCTTGCCTTGCATGACTTAAATGCTTCGGTTGCGCAAAGCACCTTCAGCGCCTCATACAGCGAGACGCCGTTTTGCTCTGCGTAGTCGGACAAGAGCTTTTGCTTGGTTTTGCCGATCTTGCGCCGCGGAACGTTGATGATACGCTTCAACGACAGATCATCGTCGGGACGTTCCACCAAACGCATATAGGACAGCACGTCCTTGATCTCCGCGCGTTCGTAGAATCCCACGCCGCCGTATACGGTATACGGAATGTTTTGCATCAAAAATCCCTGCTCGACAAAGCGCGAAACGTAGTTGGAGCGGTACAGCACCGCAAAGTCGCTGTATTTGCCGCCTTTTGCAACATGCTCTTTGATATGCGTGCAGATAAACTTGATTTCTTCCTTGTCGTTTTTTGCATGAAGATGCACGACCTTCTCGCCGCCGTCGGCATGCCCCTGCAGGCTTTTTTCCACACGGTTTTGATTCTTGGCGATCAAGGAATTTGCCACCTGCAAAATGGGCGTGACGGAACGGTAGTTGCCCGTCAAAAAGATGTCGCGTGCCGTCAGCCCGAGCTGATTGGCAAAGCAGGGGTTGTTCAGCCAGCTTTCAAAATGCACGATGACGTCCATGTTGGCACCGCGCCACTCGTAGATGTTCTGGTCCGGGTCGCCGACCACAAACAGATTGCGGTGGTATTCCGACAGCCTGCGGATGAGCTTAAACTCCTTTGCCGTGATGTCCTGAAATTCATCGACCATAATGTAGCACAGCTTTTGCTGCCATTTTGCAAGCACCTCGGGATAGTGGTCAAACAGATAGATCACAAAATTGATCAGGTCAAAAAAGTCCAGCCCAAAATATTTGCGCTGTTTTTTGATGTAGCGGAAGATGATCTCGTCGCTCTTTTTGTCCGATGTGAGCGTGGAATAGTCAAAATCGGGATCGGACAGATAGCCGACGTAGGTGATCAGATTTTTGTAGTAGCGGATCTGATCGATCATAAACTTAAAGCTGGCAGTGTCCATTTTGATTCCCATTTCGTCATAGACCTCTTCAAGAATCTTTTTCTGATCGACGTTGTCCAGCACGATAAAGTTGTCGGGATAAAACAGCTTGTGGATCTCCTCGCGCAGGACGCGCGTGCAAAACGCGTGCAAGGTCGCAACAAAGGACGTGTCAAACTCCTCGCCCAGCATGCGCTTGATGCGTTTTTTCATCTCGTTTGCCGCTTTGTTGGTAAACGTGATGCACAAAATATTGGACGGGGAGATGCCCAGCTCGTTGACCAGATACGCAAATCGGTGCGTCAGCGCACGCGTTTTGCCCGTGCCTGCGCCTGCAATGACACGGACGTAACCTTCCGTCGTCGTGACGGCTTCGCGCTGCGACGTATTGAGACCTTGCAGTAAATCGTTCATGACTGTGCTCCTTTTTTGTGCGTAAAGTTAAGGGACTCTGTCCCTTAAAATCCCTGTCAAAACCCTTTCTATAAAAAGGGTTTTGGAATCCCCAAAATTTTGATTGCCGAAAGCTGCCGCTTTCGGAGGATGAAACATGTTTATTATAACAAGCGAACATGCGTTTGTCAAGTGAAATGAATAAAAAAGGGCGCGCCGCGCCCCAAATATTATTTCTCTACAAAAACGCAATAGTCCAGAATGATCTTGCCCTGCTCGTCAGGGTTGGTATAGCGGGGGCAGAGGCAGTTCTCAAACGACCAGGTACCGCCGCTTGCGTCCTTCCAAACCGTCATGCCGTTTTGCTGCAGTGCGGGAACGCATGCCGACGTGTCGTGAACGTCCTGCTCCGTGCCGTAGATCCAGCAGGTGCCGAGAGCGGCATCCGTAAAATCTACGTGCTCAAATCCTTCGGGGACGGGCGTATCGATCGGCGCAAACATGCCCAGCCAGTACGCAAACGGCGCATTCGGCGACCAATGCTCCAACCCGACGTAGCCGCCTCCGTTTTGCCAGATGGCAAGAATGCTGTCCGTACCGCCCATTGCGCGTTCCAGCGTGCCAAACCAGTCGTTTTGCCACCATTCGCCCCAGTGACCGAACTCGCCGTATTTCTTACCGATGAAACGGAGCGAGGGAATGTCTTCTTTGAATGTTTTGATGATTTCTGCCATGTTGTGACTCCTTATGGGAAGAAAGATTGTCTCGGAGAAGGTTCTTTTTGACTCCGTGTAACACTCCAACTCAAACGCGTCGCGGCGGCAAAAACCGCTTGTCGGCAACCAATGGGAGCCGATCCAATCCCAGGTGCGTCGCACCGTATCCACAAACGTATGCTGATCGCACGGCGCCGTCTCAAACACGGCGTACAGTCCGCCCTCGATCGTCAGATCGATCGTCCCGTCAGACTGTCCGTGCGCGTGCTCTTTGGGAATACCGATGTAATAGTCCAATCGTTTTTTGGTATCGTTCCAACGCATTGCGCCGTAGTCCGCCGTGACTGTTCCGCCCGAAAGGGTGAGGGAACGTTTTTGCGTGTTGTACACGTTCCAGCAATGCGGTGCAAACCCGCTGTCAAACGGGTAGGCGGTCAGCACAAAGGGTTCGATATACCGCAAAGATACCCCGGGGGCATCAAACCGCGTTTCAAACGAAAACGGCTCAAACAGCCGCAGACTGCAATTTGACGTTTTGAACGCCGTCGGCAAAATGCCGTGCTCGCTTTTAAACGCCCGCGTAAAATTCTCTTTTGAGTTAAAACCGTACGCAAACGCGATCTCTGAGATCGGCTTTTGACTGCAGACGATCTGCTTTGCGATCTCGCTGATGAGCCGTTTGCGGATATAGTCGGCAGGCGTCCTTCCGACCGCATCGCGGAACAAGCGCAAAAAATGATACTCGGAGTATCCCGCGATGCTTGCAAGCGCAGCGTTATTCAATGCGCTGTCGTCCGTGAGATGCTTTTCGATGTAGTCCAGTACCTTTTGCAAATAGATCTGTGACATGATATCTCCGTTTTGAGCTTGGTGTGTGATCTGATCATATCACATGACACATTCCGATGATTGATAAAAATTGCGAAAATTACAAAAACTACGCTTCTTCTTTGATGATTTTGACCTCGTTGAGCACGAGCTGCAGCGCGACGTCCCAGTCGCGGGAGACCTCGACGACGTCGTCGATGATAAAGCCGTCTCGCATAAAACGCTCGTATACCTCAGGCTTGATGCGTGCGCGCCATTTTTCTTCAAACTCTTCCTTGATCATATATGTTTTTCCCATAAAAGAATCTCCTTTCTTGTTCTTTTTACAGTTTAACACAACAAAAAACATCTGTCAAGCGGTTGCAATTTTTTTGAAAATATGGTAAACTACCATAAATGCGTCAAAAGAAAGGATCACCCGTTATGATAGAAAAAGAGATTGCGGAGCTTCGCCGCCGCTTGCGTTTTGACAAAAACAACATGGAGACCCTTTGCGGCTGCTATGTCAACGAAAAGAAAGAGATCATCACCACGTTCCGTCAGTCGATGCCCGCAATGGGGCAGGAGGAGAACGAAAAATATCTCGCGCTGTTCCGCCGCGTGCTGACCGGCAACACGGGCAAAAACCTGATCGATCTGTCGTTTACCAACGAGCAGGTTTTGACGGGCGAGGAGCACGCCTTGCTCCGCAAGCTGCGCGACACGGGGCTGTCCGACATCGAAGCGGTCGATGCGTTTTTTAAAAAAGTCATCGAGAGCCTGCAGATCGACGGAAACTACCTCATTCTGCTGGCGCATGACGTGTACGACGTTCCGTCCTACGGCAAGGACGGCGAAAAAACAGAGGGTTCGGAGACGATGTTCTCCTACATTCTTTGCGCGGTCTGCCCGATCAAGCTGACCAAGCCCGCATTGCGCTACGACTCGTTCCGCAGTCTGTTCCACAGTCAGGATGCCGATCAGATCGTTGCATCCCCCGAGCTGGGCTTTTTGTTCCCTGCGTTTGACGACCGCTGTGCAAATCTCTACAACGTGTTGTACAGCACCAAAAATATGTCGGACAACCACGAGGAGCTGGTAAATGCGCTGTTCGGCGCACCGATTCCTCTGCCTGCCGATACGCAAAAAGAAGCGTTTGGCGGTGTGCTTTCGGGCACGTTGGAGGAAGAATGCAGCTACGACGTGGTGCAGACGGTGCACGACACCCTGCTTGCACGCGTGGAAGCGCAAAAGGAGCAAAAGGACGAGCCGTACATTCCCGTCACCAAGCAGGAGCTCAAGGACACACTCACCGATTGCGGCATTTCCGAGGAAAAAGTCGAGAGCTTTGCCAAGCAGTACGATGAGTCGTTTGGCGAGACGACCGCACTTTGTCCGCGCAACCTGGTCGGCAACGGCAATATGGAGCTCAAAACCGAGGATGTGACCGTCCGCGTCGATGCCGCGCACAGTGATCTTGTGGAAACGCGTCTTCTGGACGGCAAGCCCTGCATCATCATTCGTGCCGAAGGGCAGTTGACTGTCAACGGGATTCCGGTCAGAATCAGAAAATAACAGTTGCATTCTAACTCATAATATGGTACAATAAGACATAACCCATAAAAAGGAAGGACCGAAACATGAAAAGATGGATCGCATGGCTGCTGTTGGCAAGTATGTTGTTTCTTGCCGCGTGCACCGAAGCACCGACCGAAACGTCGGATACGTCTTCTGCAGAAACTTCTTCGGAGGTGAGCGAGGATATGAAACAAGAACTGAAACACACTTTGATCAGCGTCGGCAAGCCGTACAAGGCTTCGGTAGAAGGCGCAGGCAACTACACCGACCAATACGGTCAGCAGTTGACCGACGGTCTCAAAGCGTATGACACGGGCGTGCACTATCTGGACGTCCATATGGTCGGCTATAACAAAAACGCCCGTTTTGATATCGACCTCGGCGAGGACGGCAAGCGTATTTCCGGCATGGCGGTTCGTTCGTTGGAAATGTATACCGACGGCGTCAAGCTTGCTTCTGCGGTTCGTTTCTACGGTTCGGAAGACGGCAAAACAGGCTGGAAAGCGCTTGGCAGAGCATTCTTTGCTTCCACGGGAGACAATGATGTTGTTACGGCATCCGTTTATCTGGATGAGCCCGTAGATTACCGTTACATTCGCGCATCCGTCAATTTGGGTGAGGGCGCGGCATTCTTCTTCATCGATGAGATCGAGGTCTACGCCGACGTGGATGAAAAAGAAGTCATCCACGCGGGAGAGACGATCTACAACGGTGAAACCGTCGATCAGGGCGCGTGGGCCGGTCTTTCTACCGGTACGGAAGCAAAGCCTGTCGACAGCAAAAACGTTGCGGCGGGTGCAAAGTACACCTTTGCCGACTGCGTATTTGACGAGCGCGCTCCCAAAAACGATACCATTTTGACCGACGAATCCCGTACGGGCAGAATCTTTTTGGAGAACTATGTCAACACCACGACTCCCGTTTTTGTCGGTGTCAAGGCAGAGGGCAAGCCGACCGTTTCGTTGGAGCTTGCAAAAGCGTACGATAATATTTACAGCATCCGTGTGCACATGCTCGGCAGAGGTTTTCAGGTATCCTACCCCGGCGCAATCGACGTGTACGGCTCTGCCGATAACAAAGAGTTTGTGTTCCTGGGCAGAATGTATGCGCCCGCACAGTGCGACAGCTATGCGTATACGCTGTTATTGCCCGAATACATCAAGGCAAAATATTTCCGCTTTGAAATGACGGGCGGCAGCGACAACTACTGGATCGAGGAGATCGAGGTTCTTGCAGGTTATGGCGAAAAACTGCCCGCAGAGCATTTTCCCGAGCTCAATTTCCCGATCGTGACCGAGGATGAATACTGGGATTCCTCCGAATCCGACTATACAGAACACAAAAATCTGCTGTTGGGTCTGACACAGCAGATCGCGGCAACCGACTATGTTGCGGTCGACAACCCGCATCTTTCGCACGAGCTTTCTCCGTGGGATTATCCGGTGTTGACTGACGGCAAACCTGCTCAAAAGATGGATTGCTATAGCGGCGACTGGTTCTTCTTCCACGGCGGAAATACCTTGGATTTCTTCTATGACATCGGCAAGCTGTCGACGGTCGACAAAGTTGCGATCAATCTGCTGGAGCAAAAAGACTGGGGTATTGTCCGTCCCAAGTATATGTCGATCTTCCTGTCCGATGACGGCGAGCACTGGTATCGAGTCGTCAACTATGAGAGACCCTCTGATGTTGTATTCAACAACGATGCAACGCGCTTGACCTTTGCGTATGAGCTGGATACTGCATATGCGGCAAGATTTGTCCGTTTCCGTATCGAAAACTCGGGATTCTTGTTTGTGGACGAGCTGGAAGCATTTGGTACCAAAGAGGTCAAGTCGGACGCGGTTCGTCTGAGCGACACCGATCTCCGCCATTCGATCTACTACACCAACCCGTCCCGCACGCAATATGCAGGCGTGGATAACACCGACGTCAAGGCAGACGAGATCGCTCTGCTTTGGGACGGCAACGAAGGCTCGGACGACATGCTCAAGGGCTTTGCCGCATATCTGGACGAAGACGGCAACATCAAGGATACGATGATGAATGGCTTCCTGTATTTCCCGGGAAGTATTCTTCCTTCCGGTGTCCACGGCTACGAGGCGAGCATCAAAAAAGACTGGGACTACATGTTTGAGAGCACGTTTGACGGCAAAAACGGCCTCGGAAAGCTGGAAGAGGTCGTTGGCGAGATCAAAGATACGCTGAACATGCCCGACTACAAGGTACAGGTCTATTTCTCGCTGTTGCGTATCTGCGACTTTACGATAGGCAAAAACAACATCAAGGACTTTGGCGACGTGGACGGCGACGGCGTGACCGAGGATATGACCGTTTCTGCGGACCGTATCAAGGTGTTTAACTGGTATATCGAGCGCGTGCAGACCGAGTTTGCAAACCGCGGCTACAAAAATATCGAGTTGGACGGCTTCTGCTGGGTCAACGAGGACGTCGGCTATGAGCATGACGACTCCCATATTATGACCGAAGCGGGTGAATGTGTCAAGGCGGCAGGAACCAACCTTCTCTGGATTCCTTACTACACCGCAAACCGCTATCACCTCGGTCACGAGATGGAAATCGATATCACCAACATGCAGCCCAACTACATGTTCGACCTGGAGCAGCCCGAGTATAAGCTGGCGGTTTCCGCATCCCGCACCAAATGGATGAAGATGTGCATCGAGATCGAGCACAACCGCGAAGCGTTCTCCAACCCGCTGTACCTGCGCAACTACATGCTGTACTTGTACTACGGTGCGACCGAAGGCTACATGGATTCCATTCATATC
>JAFQII010000131.1 GCA_017397605.1 Clostridia bacterium | reverse complement strand
GCACCCGCGGTGTAACTGCCGATGCCCTGTATTTTTTGCAGTTCTTCATAGTCGGCGGGAAGCATGCCTCCGTATTGCTCCATGACTTGCATAGCGCCCTTTTTGAGGTTGCGCGCACGGGAGTAATAGCCGAGCCCCTCCCAATGCTTGAGCAACACCGTGTCGTCCGCTTTTGCGAGAGAGGCGATATCGGGAAATGTTTGTAAAAAACGGTGAAAATATGGCTTAACCGCTTCCACACGCGTTTGTTGCAGCATAATTTCGGACAGCCACACGCGGTACGGTGTGATCTCCTTGCGCCATGGAAGGTCGCGTGCAGCCACGCGATACCATGTGAGGAGTTTTTCCACTGCCTCGTTTGGCAAAGCTGAAAAATGCATATTGCGTTGTTCCTGCATCATATCCCCCTCTTCGTCATCGGGTAAGCAGCATCTGCATGATATCCTGATCGGTCAGCAATCTGCCGTCTTGTTCAAACGGAATGCGGAACGTGCATCCGTTTTTCCAGTTGGAGCAGCCGTATGCAGTTTTTCCTTTGATAATCGCACCGCCGCAATCGGGACAAATCGGCTTTTGCGGTGATTTTTTCTTAGCGTCATCAAACACAAAGTTTGCCTTGCCGTTTTCGTCGAGTTGTAAAACGGCAGAAAACTTGTTGCCTGTTTTTTTGGAAACAAATCCGTCAATCTTGACGGTTTTGCCGACCGTCAAAAGCTGTCTCATACTGTCGGTCGATATGGCTTTTCCGCAAATATACGTATTGACACTGAATTTGCACCCGTCTTTATATCCTGCACAACCGTAAAAGCTGCGCATACGGCGAACTTCGTTTCCACACAACGGACAGGTTCCGACGATGTCACCGAAATAGCCGATATCATTGCCTGCATCACTTGCATGAAAAGCGGCATTGATTTTTTCCTCTGCAAGACGGACGCTGTCGGAGACGGCAATTCTGCCGCGATACACGTCCTTGAGAGCGCGGCCGAGCTCGCTCGTCTTGTATTTATCCATAATGATGCCGAGGTTCTCCAACGTCTCGACCAAAAACTCCCCGCCCGGAAGAATGGTATAAACATCTTTTTTGAGTTCGATATAACCGCTGTGCCGCGCATTGTCGATGATGCCCGTACGGGTAGCCTCCGTGCCGAGCTCAAGTCCCTCAAATATCGCGCGGTAATCCTCGGTGTCGTCCTCGTGCTCGTTTTCATCCGCATTATCTTTGGCAGCGCTCTTTTCTTCTTTAAATGGATTTTTGAGGTAGTTGTTGAGCGTTTCGATCGTATAATGCTTGGGCGGCGAGGTTTCTTTTTCGGTCGGCTTGAAATCGATCACGACGGTATCACCTTTTTCCAAAGCAGGCAGGATTTTATCCTTTTGGGAACGATCGTCATATTTAGTCCAGCCCGGCTCAAGGATCACCGTTCCTTTGAGCGTAAAGGTTTCCAGATCGCCTACCGCAACCGTAATTTCGGTTTTGGATACCACACACGGTTCTGCGCAAAAGACAGCGATAAAGCGGCGGAATACCGTCGAATACACCTGCGACTCGCGTTCCGACAGTGCGCCCTTTTGCGGAATCTTATACGTCGGTGTGAGCGCGGAGTGCGACTCGATCTTGCTGTCGTCAAAGATCGTTTTGGAGTCCTTGAATTCTACCGGATAACCGAGTTTTTTGCAGTTTTCCAGTATCTTTTTTACCTTGTCCTTTTCTGCGGTCGCCAAGTACTCGGAGTTGGTACGCGGGTATGTCAAATAGCCCTCTTCATACAACTTCTGAATGATGTCCAGAGAGTCTTTCATGGACATCTTATATTTTTTGCCGAGGACATTTTGCAGTTTGGAAAGCGAATACAGCTTGCCGGGAGACAGCTTGTCCTTTTTGCGCTTGACAGACGTCACGGTCGCGCCCGTTTGATTATAGCGGTCGCAGAGCTCCTGCGCTTTGGGCAAATCATCGATGTCAAATTTATGCTTGGAATTGAGCTCCACGACCTCGCCGCCCGTTTCTTCCTTGCTGGAAATGGCAAGATACTTGCCCGGGACAAAGTTGCGGATCGCCATGTCACGCTCATAGATCGCCTTGACGATCGGCACGATGACGCGCCCGACGCGCAAAAGTGTACCCGAACGGAGCGTTGCATACCGCGTCAGATTGACACCGTAAAGCCAATCGATGTATGTTCTTGCAAATCCCTCGTCCGCCAGACGGTCGTAATCGGATTCGTCGCCGAGCGACTCAAGTGCGGCACGAACGGTCTGCGGCGTCTGGTCGGGCAGCCAAAGGCGCTTGAGTGCTTTGCCCGTGACACCCGTGTGGTTGATGCAAAGACGGACGATAATCTCACCCTCACGGTCGGCGTCTCCCGCGTTGATGATCGCAGTCACATCATCCCTTTTGCAAAGCGCAGAAATAATGCCAAACTGCTTTTGCACGCCTGCATCAACGCTTTTTTTATCGTCTCCCTTGCGGAGTTCAAAACGAAACTCTTTGGGAAAGCAAGGCAGATGCTCCATCGTCCAGCGCGCATTGGGATCAGCCCCGGGAATATACGACTCGATATCGCAAAGCGAAAACAGGTGACCGAACGCCCACGTGACCAGATAGTCGCCGACTTCCAGGTAACCGTCGTTTCGTCTCGGCTGTCCGATTGCGGACGCGATATTACGCGCAAGGCTGGGTTTTTCGGCTATGATCAACTGCATGGGTGGTCACCTCACTTTCAAATCAAGTTCTTTATCGAACCTTGATGTCAAAGGTCATTTCAAATTTACGATTCCAAGGGTATCGGAAGCCGGAGACGCTGACACGCCCATGCGTCGATTCAGTATAGGTCTGCAAAGACGTGATAATCTTGCCCCTGTTGAGTCTGCCGATTACCTTGGAGACAGAACAAACGTAATCATCCGTTGCAAAACCGTCCAGATCATAATGAAAACGCTTATAGGACAAGTCCTTGATGTACGCAAAGGTCATGGATTTTAAGAAACCTGCGTCAGAATCCTCGGTAGAAGCTTCTACGCTGTTCAGATACGCG
>JAFQII010000130.1 GCA_017397605.1 Clostridia bacterium | reverse complement strand
CTTTTTGTTACATATGAGTATTCTAACATGCGACAACATCAGCTATGCCATCGGTGTCAAAGAAATTCTGACAAATGTGACTTTTGCCGTCAATCAAGGCGCAAAGGTTGGTGTGATCGGTGTCAACGGTGCCGGCAAAACGACGTTGTTCTCGATTATCCGCGGAGCGTTGGAAGCATCCGAGGGACGTGTTTATCTGCAAAAAGACACCGAAATCGGTTGCCTCGAACAGATCAATGATAACAAGCATTTTGAGAAATCAGTTTTTGATACCGCGCTCGAAGCTTTTTCCGACCTGCTCCAAATGGAGTCGCAGCTAAGCGCCCTGCGCGAGCGCATCGAGCAAAACGATCACAGTCTGATCGAACGTTTTACGGAACTGAATGATCAGTTTCTGCAAAAGGGCGGCAACGAGTTCCGCGCCAAGACCGCTTCCCTGCTTGTCAAATTCGGATTCTCCGAGTCATCCATGCACGAATCCGCACAGGTGTTGTCCGGCGGGCAAAAGACCAAGCTGTTGCTTGCCAAGCTTTTGTTGCGCGAACCCGATATTATTTTGCTGGACGAGCCGACCAACCATCTCGACATTGAAGCGATCGAATGGCTGGAAAACTTCGTACGAAACTCCAAAAAGACGTTTTTGATTGTTTCACATGACCGATATTTTCTGGACCGTGTTACGACAGACACGCTGGAGATCGAGCATTGCAAGTGCCGAATGCACAGCGGCAACTACAGCACGTTCAAAGAAAAAAAGCGCCAGTTGCTCGAAGCACAACTCAAACATTTTGAGATTCAGCAAAAAGAAATCAAACGCATCGAAGCTTTTATCGAAAACCAACGCCGCTGGAACCGCGAAAAGAATATCATCGCCGCAGAAAGCAGGCAAAAAGCGTTGGATCGCATGGTCAAGATCGACCGTCCGCAGGATGCCCCGCGCGGCGTGACATTCCGCATCGCGGAAAGCACCTCCCGCTCGGAGGATGTTTTGTCTGTTCGCGGGCTGAGCAAAAGCTACCCCGGCGAAAAATTGTTTGCCAACCTTTCGTTTGAGTTAAAGCACGGTGCGCGGTTGTTTGTGACAGGCGCAAACGGAAGCGGCAAATCCACCCTTTTAAAGATTCTCACCGGCAGAGAGTCCGCAGACGGCGGTGTTTTTGAGCTGGGATACAACCAAAGTATCGGATACTACGATCAGGAGCAACAGCTTTTAGACCCCGAGAATACGGTTCTGGATGAGCTTTGGGGTGTCTATGCCGACAAAAGCATGACCGAAGTCCGTTCGATACTCGCTTCGTTCGGATTCCGCAACGAGGACGTTTTCAAAGAAGTCTCCGTCCTGAGCGGCGGCGAGCGCGCGCGTCTTTCGATCGCAAAAATGATCTCCTGCGGTGTCAGCCTTTTGATTCTCGACGAGCCGACGAACCACCTCGATATTTCGTCCAAGGAGATGCTGGAGTCCGCACTGGCAGATTATAACGGAACAGTCCTTGCGGTATCGCACGACCGTTATTTTATCAGAGCGCTCGCTACAGACATTCTGGAGCTTGACAAATCAAAATATCCCGCGGGATATGATCTGTTTCGCGGCAACTACGATCTTTTTTTGGAGAAGCACGCACAGCACGAGGAAGAACAAAAAAACAACAAACGCGAAAGCGCAGGCAAGCTCTCGTACGAAGAAGCAAAGCGTCAAAAAAACCGCAGAAGATCCGCCGAAAACCGTTTTGCAGCCGTCGAACGCGAGATCGAAGAAACCGAAAACGCGATTGCAGACAAAAAGCGCGAGCAAGAGAGCGGCGAAGCCGCAAGCAACTATACTCTGTTAAACAAGCTGTATGAAGAAACCGAACAGCTTGAAGCACACCTTGCGGCACTTTATGAGGAATACGAATCCCTTGACGCAGAATTAAACAGTTGACCGGGTGCCTGCATATTTCAATCCCCTTTTGCAATATATATGAACGAGATCGTTTGGAAAGGGTTTTGATTTATGTTTGTGTATACCGTAAAAGCATCCAGCATCAAGTTTTTTTGTGCGATTCTGTTCTCTGCCGCTGTCTTGGTCGGGATCGTCGCTATTGTTCCCGTCATAGACTCTGCCGGCGAAGTGGCAGTCGCAGCGCTTGACTACAAAGGAATCGCAACCGTCGAAGAACAGCTCGGGTTTTTGAACGGATTGGGATACCATGTCTCATCTGTACCGATTTATGCGGATGAGGTAGTCATTCCCGAGGTTTTTGACAGCGTTTATGAAAAATACAACGAGCTTCAAAAATCTCAGGGACTCAATCTTGAAAAATACCGCGGCAAAACCGTTATGCGCTATACATATACCGAAGAAGCGAATGACGAAACACGCTACGTCACATTGTTGATCTACAAAAACCGCATCATCGGCTGTGATGTGACAACGCTCGGCAAAAACGGAAAGGTTCTGGCACTCGCCAAAGACGAAAACAGCAAAAATGAGAGCTCCGCTTCTCCCGAAAACGCTCCGAGCACCGAGGAAACGTCCGAAACGAGCCCAACGGAGTCCTGATCAGCTTGTTTTTCTCTCGGCAGTTGTGCAGTATCACCAAAACCAAAAACTAAAATTTGGGTAGTTAGGTACTTACATTCCGCGTGTTTTTTTGCTATTATATTGGATAGAAAAATTTTTGCAAAATATTGAGGTTCATTTTGGTCCTCATCAGGAGGTTCATGCAATGGCAAGTGTTCTTTTCAAGCACATGTACAAGAGATACCCGGGCGGCGTCACTGCGGTATCGGATTTCAACTTGGAAATCAAGGATAAGGAATTTATTATCCTCGTCGGCCCCTCCGGTTGTGGTAAGACCACTACCCTGCGTATGATCGCAGGTCTGGAGGAAATCACCGAAGGCGAGCTCTTTATCGGCGACAAGCGCGTCAACGACGTTGCTCCGAAAGACAGAGACATCGCGATGGTGTTCCAGAACTACGCTCTTTATCCCCATATGACCGT
>JAFQII010000129.1 GCA_017397605.1 Clostridia bacterium | reverse complement strand
CCAATCATCTGCAAGACCAAGTCAGAGATATTGCAGGCTTTGATAAATTTGTCAATGCGATCAGTATTCCCGCTACTCTTCTGCTCGAACGCGGTGTTTTGCACACCGACTGGCATCCGTTGGAAATGCCGACAACCTTTGCGGTGTTGAACGATTAAACTTAAACACTCCATTTCTTTGGAGATTCAAAAGGACCTTTCTTTTTGAAGAAAGGTCCTTTTGCGGTGCGCGAGGCAGAGCCTCGCGTTTTTTATGCAATCTCTTTTTCGCTGCGAATCTTTTTGATCCACTTGCCGCTGTGCAGGCGGTAGACGCACCAAATCGCCTTGAGCACCTGATCGATCTTGAGCGCAAAGTACACCCAAAACGCAGGCAACCCCAGCACCAATCCAAACAGCGCTCCCAGCGGAACGGATGCGATCCACAAAAAGAGGTTGTCCGCCAGCATCAGCATTTTGGTATCGCCGCCTCCGCGCAGTACGCCTTTTGTCATAATGCTGTTGGTTGCTTGGAACAAAACAATGATCGAAATCGACCACATCAATTGTTTTGCAATCTCAACGGACTCTGCAGACAGATTATATGCGGCAATCATCGGCCCGCTGATGATCATAATGATAATCGCGGCAAGCAGACCGAAAACAAAGCCGATTCCCAAAAAAGCGTAGCCTTGCTTTTGGGCTTTTTCACGGTCGCCCTCTCCGAGTGTATATCCTGTGACGATTGCACCCGCCTGCGAAAAGCCTTGGATCATAACCGAACTCAACTGCTGTGTCACGGTCGTGACCGAGTTTGCGGCAACAAAGCTCTCACCCATTCTGCCGATGACCATGGCAACAGAGTTGTTTCCGAGTGCCAGAATGCCGTCGCTGACCAGTACGGGAATGCTGATGCGGATGTATTCCTTCCACAGCACACCGACGGGGCGGATGATTTCCTTGATGCGGTAGCCGATCTGTTTATCTACCAAGAACAAATATCCGCAGATCACGGCAAACTCAAAGATACGCGCGATCAACGTTCCGACTGCCGCGCCTGCGACTCCCATCGCGGGAATTCCAAAAGCACCGAAGATAAACACATAGTTTGCGCCGACGTTGACAAAGAATGCGCCGATCGAGGTATACAGCGGCATGCGGACTTTATCCACATTTCGCAAAACGATCGTACAGGTCAACGACAAGCCGTGGAAAAAGTAGCTGATGATCGAGTATTGCAGATAACGGATGCCTTCGTCAATGATGCCGCGATCCGTCGTGTAGATGTACATGATCTGCTCGGGAAACAAAATCGTTCCGACGCAGAACAGCGTTGCCATGCCCATCACCAAACGCAACATGATCGTCACGGTCTTTTTGAGTGACTCGTTATCCTTCATGCCGAAATAGCGCGCAACCAGCACGGACGCGCCCATGCCGATGCCCATGCAGAAAATCATAAAAATATTGATAAACTGCGATGCCAGCGTAACGCCCGACAGCGAGGTCTCGCCGAGACTGCTGACCATGACCGAGTCCATAGCATTGACACCCGTGGTAATCAAGCCTTGCAGAGCGATCGGAATGGCAATCTTGGCAACATTTTTATAAAATTTTGTATCTTTGATGATCAAGCTTTGCATATGTATTCTCACAAGCCGAGACGCGTCGGCACTTCCGAAATGGACGGACAAAAGCAATCGCCCGCGGTTTTTAAATCCTGCTTGCTCTGATGTCCGTGCGGAATCAGCAGACAATGTGCACCGCACGCGTCTGCGGCGTGCTTGTCATGCAGCAAATCGCCGACAAACCAAGTGTCTTCCCCGCGCAATCCGTTCTGTTCACAAAACCGCTTGGCGCGCTCGCTTTTGGACGAGACGTTCCAGTCATCGGCGGCAAGGATCTGATCAAAAAACGGCAACAACCCCAAACGCGTCACTATCGGCAAAATCCGGTCGCGGTGGCTGGACGATAATAAAAACTGGCGCACGCCCGCTTCCTTTAGCTTGGTCAGAGTTTGGTATGCGCCCTCCATCAAGCAGTCTTTGCGCAGGTATTTGTCATAATTCGCGTAGAACTCCCCGCCCAACACCGACATCGGTTCTTTTTGCAGATCAAACAGATGCTCATAAAACTTATAAATCGGCGTGTCCATATAGCTGTAATACGCGTCGAGATCGATCGGCGGTCTGTTTCGTTTTGCCAGAATGGCGTTGACGGCTTGCAATGCGGTAAACACGTCATCACACAGCGTGCCGTTCCAATCCCAAAATACGTTCATCGTCATTTGTCAAAAAGAAAGGGCGAAGGGCAACGGTGTTTTACCTGCTGCACTCCGCCCGAGTCTTTGTACCTTTTTTGAATTTTTACGCTTTCAGCGCACGCTCCAGCCAGATCGTACCGATGTCAAATGCGTCGCAAAGACTGCGTTTTTCGCACTGCTTGAGGATCTTGTCGTTAAACGATTTTTCCTCATCGGTATCCTGAATCTGCACCAGTACACGGGTAGCGACCTCAAGGTCTCCTACCTTTTTGGTATCCAAAATGTTCATAAAGAGAATGCACTTGTCGTCGGGGTTGCCGTAGAAAATAAATCTCCCCTGACGGACCAGCGGTTTCCCTTTGTACGTCAGAACTGCCTGTTCTGCCAAATCAATCACCCTTTCTGTTCCAGACGGATGAAATCCTCCACCAACGCGCGAAGCAACTCGTCACGGTCAAGCTTGCTGATGATCGTGCGTGCGTTCTTATAATTGGTGATATAGGTCGGATCCTCCGAAATGATATACCCTACGATTTGGTTGGTGGGGTTATATCCGTTTTCGATCAAGGAGTTATACACGCCTTTGACGATCGTACGGATTTCTTCCCTACGGGTATCCTTGACGGAAAACGTGATTGTTTTTTGTCTGTTGTCTTGCATAGCGTCTCTCTCCTATCGATATACTGATCCGGATTCTTCATCCTTAATAAACGTATTATAAACTATTTTTTTGTATTTTGCAAGTGTTTTTTGCGTATATTGCAAATTTTTATGCACGGAGGGTGATGCCGTGCTCGCTTTCGAGTTTTTTGAGCACCTTGCGTACGCCGTTATCTGCTTCCTCATCAGTCATGGTGCGATCATTCTGGCGGAATACCAAACGGACCGCAACGGACTTTTTGCCCTCTGCGATGCCCTTGCCCTTGTACACGTCAAAGACAAACGCGTCGACCAGCGACTTGCCTGCGTAGGAACGGATATACGAGCAAAGCGTGCCTGCTTCCAGCTCGTCGTCGCACAACAGCGCGAGGTCGCGTTCCATTGCCTGATAGACGGGCAGAGGCGTGTATTTCTTTTCGGGCTCGACGGATGCATAGATAGGTGCATTGTCAAGCAGAGCAACATACACCGGTACATCCAGATCGAACGCATCGCATACAGCGGGATGCAGCTGACCGATCGTACCGAGCTTGCAATCTCCCTTATAAATATCTGCACAGCGTCCCGGATGGAAGTAGGGAACATCTGCATTGGACACGTAAGTGTAGTCACGGACATTGAGCGTATCCAACAGAACGTTTGCATATCCTTTGAGGTCGTAGAAGTCGCCGCAACCGTAGAATGCAAAGCAAAGCGTCTTTTCCTCTCGGGACATATCGCCTTCTTTAAAGTACAACGTTGCATTCTCGTAGAACTGAGCCGCTTTGACACGGTGTGCCATGTTGTGCGCGATGACACGGAGCATAGACGGCAATGCGTGGGTACGCATGACGGAAGTATCCTCGCCGAGCGGGTTGAGAATGGTCAGCTGATCGCGGATCGGCGAATCCGCAGGAATGCGGATCTGGTCAAGCTCTTTGGGAGAAACAAACGAATAGGTATAGATTTCGTTGAAGCCCAAGCCCGTCATGGTACGGTCGATCAGCGTGCGGAACTTCTGTGCGTCGTTCTCGCCGCCTTCGGTTGCCGCGCCTTTGAATGCAGTCGCCTCGATCTTGTCAAAGCCGTAGAGGCGGACAACCTCTTCTGCGATGTCGGCGGTATTGATGATGTCGCCGCGATAGGGCGAAACGGTCAGGCTTTCTTTGCCGTCCCAGATCAGATCCAGCGGACGGAGAAGCTCTGCCATTTCCTCGATCGTCAAGGAAGTGCCCAACAGCTCGTTGACGCGTTTGGCATCAAACGCAACGGTACGGGGTGCGATGTCTGCGT
>JAFQII010000128.1 GCA_017397605.1 Clostridia bacterium | reverse complement strand
GGTGCAAAGAACAGCATCCTTGATGTACAGCTGACCGAAGACGTCTCGCTGATCTCTTCGTTTGATATCCTCGGTTCTCCCGCACACGGCACCGCATCGATCGCCGACGACGGCAAGCTGACCTTCTACCCCGAAAAAGACTTTACAGGCACCGTAACGATCACCTACACCTATAACAACGGCCTCGGCAACTCCGAGCCCTGTACGGTGGAGATCACGGTAGAGTAAAAAAGCATCAAAAAAGAGTTCACCGTGCGTGAACTCTTTTTGCGTATAACCCATTGACGAAAATGCTTTTATATGCTATGATAAATAGACTTTGACGAAAGGAGAACGTGCTATGAAACAACGGATTCAGCTGTCCGATCATTTTACGCTGTCGAGGCTGTTGCGGTTTACGTTGCCGTCGATCATCATGATGGTGTTTACGTCCGCGTACAGCGTGGTGGACGGGTTGTTTGTCGCCAATCTGGTCGGTGAGAGCGCGCTTTCTTCGATCAACATTGTCTATCCGCTTTTTACGGTCGTGGGGGCGTTTGGGTTTATGCTCGGAACGGGCGGCAGTGCGCAGGTTGCGCGCACCCTCGGAGAGGGCGAGAACCAAAAAGCCAAGCGGTATTTTACGACGATCTGCCTGACCATTGTGGCGATCGGTGCGTTGCTTTCCGCCGTCTGCGTGATCTTTATCCGTCCGCTGTCCTATTGGTTGGGCGCGACGGAAAACCTGATCGACTACTGCGTGACCTACGGCATCATTTTGTCGTGCGGAATGGTCGCGTTTATGCTGCAGACCACGTTTCAGTCGTTTTTTGTCGTGGCGGAAAAGCCCAAGCTCGGACTTGCGCTGACCATCGCGTCGGGACTCACCAACGCGTTTTTGGACTGGCTGTTTATCGCGGTGTTTGACTGGGGGCTGGCGGGCGCGGCGTTTGCGACCGTTGCGGGGTATTGCGTCGGCGGACTGATTCCGCTGTTGTATTTTATCCTGCCCAACAACAGTCTGCTGCGTTTTGTCAAAACCTCCCTCTATCCGCGCATGCTGCTTGCAAGCTGTGCAAACGGCTCGTCGGAAATGGTATCGAATATTTCCATGGCGATCGTCACGTTTTTGTTCAACTGGCAAATGTTGCGTCTGGTCGGGGAAGGCGGCGTCGCCGCGATCACGGCGATTTTGTACCTCGGCTTTATCTTCATTGCCATTCTGATCGGCTTTTCGATCGGTGTCTCGCCCGTCATCGGCTTTCATTTCGGCGCACGGAATCGGGAAGAACTGCACGGCGTGTTCAAAAAAAGCATGTACTTTGTCGCGGTTGTTTCGGTCTGTATGGTCATTCTCGCCGAGCTGGTTTCCGTTCCGTTGATCGCAATCTTTTTGGGAAAAGGAAACGAGCTCGCCGACATGGCGGTGCACGGGTTCCGCCTGTATGCGCTGTCATTTTTGCTGACAGGCTTTAACATCTTCGCTTCAGCGTTCTTTACCGCGTTGTGCGACGGAAAGGTGTCCGCGCTCATTTCGTTTTTGCGAACGCTCTTACTGCAAGTGATCATCCTCGTCGCTTTGCCGTTTGCTCTCGGCGTCGACGGCGTCTGGCTTGCCGCTCCGCTCACCGAGTTCCTCGCCGCGATCGTTTCGATCGTCTTCCTCATCATCAAACGCAAAAAATACGGGTATTAAAAAACAATCTGTTTTGGCTGGCTTTCGTAGGGATGTTATACATTGCGGTTATACAAAGGCGAAATCGGCGATAAAATACAGAAAGGAACATTTCAATGAAAAACAAAGCGATAATATGGGGAGTTATGATTATACAAGCGCTGCCTATACCGATTTCGTTAATTACGATTTTAGGCTCTATCATTTCTTTGGCAAATATAGGTGTTGTGATAGAACAATCTTTGTTTGTTGCAGTGGTTGCTGCAATATCTATGATGCTTGCAGGTACTTATTCACTGACATATCTTTTTTCTGCCCGAAAGACAATCGCTGATAAAAGACTAAGTTTCATCAGTTTCTTACCCGTTATCCATATGATAGTGACGGCAGCATTTATGGCTCTATGGATGATAAATGAGTAATAGTATATACAAAAACAGGCAACTTGCTATATAACAAGTTGCCTGTTTGTCTTCATACTTGATTAGTAAGAATTATAGGGTAAGTTCTTTGTTTATTGCGTGGCAAATTCACATCTGCAAGCAAACACCCTTGTGAGAACCGTCCATTCACAGATTTATACTGTCACATCAATGCGTTGCAGTTTTTCCAGCAAAATCGTATCGCTGTCGGGGGATTCCTCGCAGAGCTCCAACTCGCGGCGGATGGAAAGCATTTTTGCATCTGTGGCGGCGAGCGTCTCCGCACATTCGTACAGTTCTTTTGCGATGCGCTTTTCGTCCGGAACTTTTTGTTTGTATTTGAGCTGGTGTTCCAGACTTGCCCAATAGTCCATCGCAATCGTGCGGATCTGCACTTCTACCTTGACGTTGTGCGCGGCGTTGGCAAAAAAGACGGGAATACTGACGATCAGGTGCAAACTGCGGTAGCCGTTGGGCTTGGGATTGAGAATATAGTCCTTGCGCTCGATCAGTTCCACGTCGTTTTGACGCAAAAGCGCGTCCGCGATGCGATAGATATCGTCCCGATAGGAACAGATCACGCGCACGCCTGCGACATCGTGCAGGTGCTTTTCCACCGATTCCAGCGTCAGCGGAAGTCCCAGACGCTCCATCTTTTGCACGATGCTTGCCGTGCGTTTGAGACGGCTGCTGATGCAATAGATCGGGTTGCGGCGGTAACGGATGCTGAACTCCGTGTTGAGCACGTCAAACTTGGTGCGCATCTCCTTGATCGCGCAGGAATACACCATCATCAACTCTTTGAGTCCGACCATGCTCTCCGCGATCATGCGCACTTGGTCCGCAAGCGCGTCCGTCGTGATCTGCGGAACGGGCAGAATATGCTCATCGGTGTATGATGCGTAGGTTTCGTTTTCGCTCAAAATGGCTTCCAGGCGTTTTGCGATTTCAGATTGTTTCATTTTTTCGTGACCATTCCTTTCGCATCCTTATGCTTTTATTGTATCGCAAAAATAAGAACAAAAGAAATCAAAAATCGTAAACAAACTGTGTCCTTTACTGGATGGAGACGACCTCGTACCCTGCGTCGGCGATTGCCTTGGTGATCATGTCATCGCTGATGTCCGGCGTGACCGAAATCACCGCGCGCTCGCGGAGGTTGCTGACTTCCGTGACGGTCACACCGCGGATGCCTTCCAGTGCGGTTTTGACACGCATTTCGCAGTGGGCGCACATCATGCCCTTGATCTGTACGGTTTTTTGTATTGTTTCATCGGGCTGTGCCGTGACCGGTGCGGCTTTTTTCTTTTTGTCATGCTTTGCATCATAAAGTGAGCCGAAATTGAGACGAAGCGCGTTGGTCACGACGCAAAAGCTGGACAAGCTCATTGCCGCCGCGCCGAACATCGGCTCCAATTCCCAGCCAAACAGCGGAATCCACACGCCCGCGGCAAGCGGAATACCGATGATGTTGTAGATAAACGCCCAAAACAGATTTTGTCTGATGTTGCGCAGCACGCGTCTGCCGAGACGGATCAGTGCGGGCAGATCGCGCAAGTCGTTGCCGACCAGAACGACGTCTGCCGCGTCGATTGCAATGTCTGTTCCCGCACCGATCGCAATGCCGAGATCAGCACGCGTGAGCGCGGGCGCGTCGTTGATGCCGTCGCCGACCATCGCGGTTTTTCCCTGTGCGGAAAGGGTACGAAGCATGTTTTCTTTATCCGCGGGCAACAGCTCGGCGTGCACTTCTTCTACGCCTGCCTGCGCGGCGATTGCATTTGCGGTTTTTTTGTTGTCGCCCGTCAGCATCACCACGCGGATGCCCATGTTTTTGAGTTGTGCGACGGTGTCGCTTGCACCTTCCTTGGGAACGTCCGCAAGCGCCAGCATGCCGCAGAGCTTGTCACCAAACGCAACGTACAGCGGCGTTTTGCCCTGCATTGCCAGCTCGTCCGCTTTTTGTTTGTGCTTGTCGGAAAGCGGCGAAACCTTTTCGATCAGCGCGGCGTTGCCCGCGGTGCAACGTTTTCCCTTGATGCTTGCGGAGATGCCGCCGCCGGGGAATACTTTAAACTCCGTCGTCTCCAACAGCGGAATACCGTGCGTCTCGCCGTATTCCACGATCGCTCTTGCCAGCGGATGCTCGCTTTTTTGCTCCAGTGAACAAAGAATGGTCAAAAAGGTCTGCTCGGAAACGCCTTCGACGGGCAAAACATCTGTCACGACGGGCGTTCCGTTGGTCAGCGTACCCGTCTTGTCCATTGCGACGATCTGCGTGCGGCCTGCGCTTTCGAGCGCGGCGGCAGTTTTAAACAGAATCCCGTTCTTAGCGCCCTTGCCGCTTCCGACCATGATCGCAACGGGGGTTGCAAGCCCCAGCGCACACGGACAACTGATGACCAGCACCGAAATACCGCGTGCCAGCGCAAAGCCGACTTCCTTGCCGCAAAGGAGCCAAACCGCAATCGTGACGGCGGCAATCGCCAGCACGGCAGGGACAAAAATGCCCGAGACCTTGTCCGCAAGCTTGGCGATCGGCGCTTTGGTCGCTGCGGCGTCACTGACCATGCGGATGATCTGCGAGAGGGTGGTGTCCTGCCCGACGCGCGTCGCTTCGCAAACGGCGTAGCCGCTTTTGCAAACAGTCGCGGCAGAAACCGAACAGCCGATTTCTTTGTCGACGGGAAGGCTCTCACCCGTCAGCGCGGACTCATCGACTGCCATATTGCCCTCCAGAATGCGTCCGTCGGTCGGAATCGCGTCTCCCGAACGGATCACAAAACGGTCGCCCGCGCGTACTTCCGAGACGGAAACGGTCTTTTCCGCCCCGTTTTCGTCCAGCACAACCGCCGTTTTGGGTGCAAGGTCCATGAGTTGCTTGAGCGCGCTTGTTGTTTTGCCCTTGGAGAATGCTTCCAACAGCTTGCCGAGCGTAATCAGCGTGACGATCATGCCTGCCGATTCAAAATAGAAATGCGGATGCTCCGCCCCGCCCGAAATGACCGAAAACAATACTGCGGTGCTGTACCCAAATGCCGCCGCCGCGCCCAATGCGACAAGCGTGTCCATGTTCGGCGCACGGCGCAAAAGCCCCTTGGTGCCGCTGACAAAAAACTTTTGATTGATCACCAACAGCGCGCCCGACAAAAGCAGCTGCGCCAGCCCGTTTGCCGCAGGCATTTCCAAAACAGACGGCAGAGGAAAGCCCCACATCATGTGGAACATCGACAGATACATCAACGGAACCAGCACGCACAGCGAAACGATCAACCGCCGTTTCAGCGCGGGCGTTTCGGTATCCGCAAGGCTGTCGTCCTGCTTGGACTCCGCCGTGCCCTTGACAGATGCGCCGTAACCCGCTTTTTTGACAGCGGCGCATATTTTTTTGCTGTCAGCCGTGCCCTCTACCTGCATGGAATTGGTCAGCAAGCTGACGCTGACCGAGGTCACGCCGTCAACCGAAAGCACCGCTTTTTCCACATGCGAAGCGCATGCGGCGCAGGTCATTCCCGTGACGCAAAATTTATTTGACATCAATATCACATCCTTTTATTCTATTGTAAGCCATTGCTAACCGTTTGTCAAGAGGGGCTGTATTGCATTTTTTGCAAAAAAGTGCTAAAATATTTGTGTCTCTGTGCGAACCAAAGCGCGTTTTTTGCGACTATTACGGACGAAGACTTCAAAAACAAAGCAAATGACGGTACCGAACATGCAAAAAGAACAATTATTGCAGTATTACGACGATCTCTGCCGTTTGGCGCGTGCCAAATGCAACACGCAGCACGATGCGGACGATCTGGTGAGCGAAACGATGCTCGCCGCGTTTGCGTTCCTTGCGCGCGGGGGCGTGATCGAGCACCCAAAAACATGGCTGACCAACACGCTCTTGCACAAATTTCACGACGCGTTGCGCCAAAAATACCGCTCGCCCGTGTTTGTCGGACTGGAAAGCGTGTCCGAGCTTGCAAGCGATGAGCAAACCGACAAGTCGTTTGCCGAAAGCGAGGAAGCCGCCGCTGTGCGGCGCGAGCTGATTTATCTTGCCAAAATCACGCGCGAGGTGATGATCCGTCGCTATTACCGCGGCGAAAGCGTCCGTGCGATCGCACGCGCGCTTTCGATCCCCGAGGGGACGGTCAAGAGCCGGCTTTCGGCAGGGAGAGAACGAATCAGGAAAGGACTTTTACAGATGGAAAACAGAGACAACCAGCTTCCCGGCGTTTTGCATATTTCTTTTACCGGCAGGGACGGTGCGGACGGCAGACCGATGAGTCTGGTCGAAGGCGACTTGATTGCACAGAATCTGTTGCTGCAGGCCTACGAAAAGCCGCTGACGCTCCCCGAGCTTGCCTCCCGCGTGGGCATTCCCACCGCATATATCGAGCCGATCGTGCAAAAGCTGTACGACGGCGAGCTGATGGCGCGCACGGCAGGGGAGAAATATTACACCGATTTTATCATCTACACCCCCGAAGACAGTCTGCGCCCGTTTGACATGCAGATACAGTTTGCAAAAACGCATTTTGACACGGTTTGGGGCATTTTGTCCGACATGCTCGCACAGATCGGCGGGATGGAATACACGCGCACCCTGCGTCCCGCACAGCACAAAAAACTGGAACGCTACGCGGTTTTAAAAGCGTTGCAAGATTTTACACTTCAAAAAACACCCGTGCCGCCGCGGTTTGACTATGTACAGCGCAAGGACGGCGGTGCGTGGTTTGCAATGGGGTGGGGGTTCCCCGCAGGGTACGATTTTACGGAGTACGAGGACAAGATCGGGACATACACCGTTTCGGGACACCGCACGCACCAAAAGATCAACGAGTATTTCGGCGCAAAGCACCGTGTGCTGTGCGAGTTTGACACGACGCTGTACGACAGCCCGCGCCGCTTTACCGCATGCGGATTTGAACACTACTTTGACGGTATTCTGGATCTGCTGTGGTGCGTTCACCAAGGCGTGTCGCCCGAGGAAGGACGGATCAAAAACGAGCTGATCGGTGCGATCGATCAATTTAAGACCTTGGGGCTGCTGACGCAGATTGACGGAGGTCTCGCTGTGGACGTTCCCGTGATGCACGCCGATGTGATGCGCGAGGGCGGATTGTTGATTGACAAAGCGGTCGAACGCATCGACCGTGCGATCGGGGAAGACTACCGCGCACTGATGAAACGCGCCGCACTCGCCTTGCCGACGCATCTGACAAGTGTTCCCGACGCACTGCGCTCGTCACGTTCCAATTGCTGTATTCCGATGGCGTTTGTGTACGAGGCATACGAACAAAAACTGCATCTCCACGATATCGACTACTGCTGTCCGCCCGTCGTGCTGGTGTACGAATAAAAGTCTTTACTTTTGCTCTGTTTTGTGCTATACTCAAAGTAAGGCAAACAAAAGGAATGTTTTGATATGACAGAGCTTGTACAGATCGTCGCTTCCATGCTGGATGCGGGCGTGACCAAATGGATTGTCAGCAATCCGCAAAGCAAATCGTCCCTCTACAAAAAAATTACGGTTGAAAAGAAAAAAGACGCCTACCAGATCGCGTGCTATACCGACAAGCAGGTGTTTCACGAAAACGTGACGGCAGACGCACTTCCCGAGCGGCTCGGTGCGCTCGCGTGGGGGATTTTCAAACAGATCAACGGCTTTGCGCAAGGTGCGGAGCACGTCGTTTTGCTCTCCAAAAAAGGCGCGTGCCGCCACACGGTCAAACAGCAAGCGACCGCCGTCAGGCAGACGGACACGCACAACCGCAAAAAGAACTATCTGCTGGAAGAAGGGCAGATCGTTCCGCCGCTGGTGGATATGGGCGTGTTTACGGCAGAGGGCAAGGTCGTGCAGGCGATGTACCGCAAGTATAAGCAGATATGCCGCTTTTTGGAGATCATCGACGACGAGGTTTCCAAACGGAACTATACCAAGCTGAACGTCATTGATTTCGGTTGCGGTAAGTCGTATCTGACCTTTGTGCTGTATCACTACCTCACCGAGATCAAGCACATTGACACGACGGTGATCGGCTTGGACCTCAAAGCCGACGTGATCGAAAAATGCAACGCCGCCGCAAAGAAATACGGCTACGACGGCTTGCACTTTGAATTGGGGGACATCAACGGCTACAAAGCGCCGTTTGATGTGGGCATGGTGGTGACCTTGCACGCCTGCGACACCGCGACGGATTATGCGCTGTTCAACGCGATCGGCTGGGGCGCGGACATGATCTTTTCCGTCCCGTGCTGTCAGCACGAGCTAAACGAGCAGATGCACCCGCAAACGCTGTCTTTGCTGTCCCGTTACGGCATCGTGCAGGAACGCTTTGCCGCGCTTGCGACGGACGCGATCCGCGCAAATTTGTTGGAGTATAGCGGCTACAAAACACAGCTTTTGGAGTTTATCGACCTCGACCACACGCCCAAGAATATCCTCATCCGTGCAACCAAGCGCCCGATCACGCCCAAAGCCGTGCGCGTCACCGCCTTGCGCGAGGTGCAGGATCTGATGAACGCGTTTTCGTTCACTCCCACGCTGTACCGTTTGCTTGCAATCGAAGAATAAGACTGTCACACGCAGATCGGCTCGGTCTGCGTGTTTTTTTCACCACTCACTAACAAAATGTACAAAGATCGGCTTACTCATTCGATCAAAATAGATGATTTGCACAAAAGCAAAGGGCATGATTTGGCAAAACGAACGATTGACAGGGGATATGCCTTTTTGTTATACTAATATTGGAGTCGAACAGAAACGTATACCAAAATAGGAGGGGCTACAGATGAAAAAAGTTTTTTGCAAGCTTGCAGTATATGTATTGCTGGCGGTCGTTTTTGCAAATTTGTACGTGCCTGCAACAGCAGAGCAAAGTCGTTCGGGGCAGTTGACCGATACGATTTCGTGGGAGTTGTCCGATGAAGGCGTGCTGACGATCAGCGGCACGGGAGCAATTCCCGATTACAAGATTTCGCTAAACGCGGATGTCATTCCGTCGTGGAGTGATCATATCGAGGAGATTGAGGAGATTGTTGTGGAGGAAGGTATTACGCATATCGGAGCATATACGTTTTCTCTCTACAACGGAGAGTATATCAATCTGAAAAAGATTACGTTGCCTTCGTCTCTTTGCGCGGTGGGAGAGCATGCATTTTACAGTGTATATTCGGTGGGTACGATCAGCCCCGAGGTACATATTCCCACCTTGGAGGATTGGTGCGAGATCGATTTTTATCAGGATAACCGCTTGCCCATTCCGCCCGAGCACGGGTATTATAACACGCCGCTCGTCCTCAGAGGAGAGCTGTTTGTGGGCGGCAAGCCTTTGGGAGAAAAGCCGGTTTTGCCGCAAGGCATGACCGAAATCAAACCGCTGACCTTTGCACATACAAAAATTCGCGAGATCGTGATACCGGACAGCGTCACTAAAATCGGCGCAATGGCGTTTGAGGAGTGCTATTATCTGCGTTCTGTTCAGCTGCCGGAAGGGCTCACCGAAATCAGTGACCACGCATTTGCATTTTGTTTTGAGCTGGAAAAAATCGATCTCCCTGAGCAGTTGGTTCATATCGGAGAATGGGCATTTATAGATTGCAAGCTGTTTACCGAGATCACGTTCCCCAAAAGCCTGCGTTATTGCGGCAATGGCGCGTTCCATGGTTGCGAGGATATCAAAGCCGTGCATATTTCCGATATGGATGCATATCTCGGAATTCGATTTGAGTACAAAATGTGGGAGAGCAACGGCAGACCCGGTTCCAATCCGCTGTACTATGCAAAAGATTTGTATCTCAACGGGGAGCTTGTGACCGAGGTGAAAGTTCCCGCGTATGTGGTGATGATTTCCGACTATGCCTTTGCCAATTGCCGCTCACTCACAAGCATCGAGGCAAAAGGCGTTTTTCTGATCGGAGATTATTCCTTTTACGGTTGTACCGCGTTGCAAACGGCAACGTTTGGAACTTGGGTGAGTGAGGTCGGCAGAAGCGCATTTGAAGACTGCGAGAACTTGACGAGCGCAACCATACCGCGTTGGTCGATTGACAGCAAAGCGTATGCGGGATGTAAGTCCTTAACAGAAGTGTCTTTGGGTAACGGCATCGATTATTTTTATGATGTGTTTGAGGGATGCACCGGACTGCAAACCGTAACGCTTTCGGACGAAAATACCCTGCAACAGCAGATCAATGAGGAGCACTGGCTGAGCGGTGTTCGTGTGGTGCGTGTCCCCAAGCAAATGACGCCGGGGGAACATTTTTTGGATTACTTTACCTTGGCAGGTGTGAAGAATGAGTATGCGTACTATTCCACGTGCCAACACAATTGGAATATACAGAAATACGAGTATTGTCGTCTGGATAAGTCGTGTTCCGATTGCGGCATTGAACTTCACAATGTGTTTGAGCATACTGCGGGTGAGTGGGAAATCACCAAGAAACCTACCGAGACAAACACGGGTGAGAAACAATGCGTCTGTACGGTCTGCGGAGAGGTTTTGGAAACGGAGACATTGGATGCACTTCCGCCTGACACGTCCGACGAATCGAGCCCGGAAGTGAGCGAGGAAAGTGTAGAAGAAATCTCGGCAGATAGCACCGAATCGGAAGAAAGTGCTGAGCTTGAAGAAAGCGAACGATCCGAGGAACTTTTGCAATCTCAGGCTTCGGAGGAAAGCGTCTCGCAATCCGTTTCCGACAATGTTCAAAACCAAGACGGTGTTCCCGTTTGGGTGGTCGTTTTGTTGATTCTGCTTTCTGCAGCATGTGGCGCAGGCGTGACATTTTTTGTGACAAACAAGCTTGATAAGCGTAAAAACACATAACAAAAAAAGACCGCCGATCGGCGGTCTTTTGCATATTCAATTATACACGCACTCAAACATGTTCCATTCGGACGTGATGTAGATGACATAGTCGGGCTTTTCGTTTTGCATGACGGCGTTGTTCCAGCCGTAGCCCCACATGCCCATGTAGTGCGTTTTGTTCATGCGCTCGGGGATCAGGTCGTAGATCGCCGCGCAGTACGAGTCGCGGTATACCACGCAGGAGGGAAGCTCCTCGCGCTTGGTGTAGAACGTCTTTTCGAACGTGGTCAGATCGTTGTAGATGAGCTGCATGCCTCTGTAACGCGGCACGGAAGTGATCTTGCCCGGATCTTCAAAATCAAATTCGCGGTAATAGCCATACTCCTTGACCTTGGCTTGTGTAATGCCGAGGTACAGCATCGCGTCTGCGCTGGTGTAATAATCCGCCGTCCACTTAAAATCGGTGATCGGACGCGGTGCGGCTTCGGGGAACTCTTGGGAGATATGCTCAAACAACTGCGTGTACGCCAAATATGCGCCGTAGTCTGCCCAATGGCTGTCGAGGTGGTAGTACAACGGCATCTCGTCGTTTTTGTGATCCATAAACAGCTCGCGCACGTCGATGACCGTGGCACCCGCCTCTTTCATCGCGGATGTGACCTGGTCGTAGCGCGTCGTGCCCGTGCCTTGCGTGTACTGCTCGGGAACCAGCTCGGGATAGATCGTCATCGGAGAGGGAATGATCATGTACACGATCTCCGCACCGTCATTCAAGCCGCGAAGCTGCTCCAAACGTGTTTTGATACGGCTCTTCATGCCGTCGATGTGGCTCTGCGAAAATAGATTGCCGCCCTCAAAATCGGGGATCATCTGTGCCAGAAAGAACTGGTACGCCTTGTTGCTCGCAAATGCAGAAGTGCCCAAAAATTCGGGCGTGCGGATAACCGCGTTGTAGGTGCGCGGAATGTCGTACTGCTCTCCGTCGATTGTTTGCGTAAACGTGACCTTTTGCGTCGAGCTCGTGCCCGATTTCATCGTCACGGTAAACCAACCCATGTAGGAAGGAACGGTGATCGCCTGATCGTCAATCGTCGCGGTCACTTCCGCTCCCTGTGCGCAAGTACCGATCATGACAAACTGCGGCTTGGTCGTATAACGGGCAAACAACAGCTTGACCGAGTCCTCAGGTTCGGGAATGTCAGTGCTTTCCTCGACCTGCGAGATGACCTCGGAGATTTCCTCGCTCGATTCTGTGACAGAACTGCTTTCTGCCTCACTGCTTGTTGTAATCGGCTCGCTCTCGCATGCGCAAAGCAAGGACAGCGCAAGCATAAGCGCACAGATGACGATCAAAACTCTTTTCATGTCGGAACCTCCACATGGATTTACTTTTAACAGTATAGCACGGTTTGACACAAAAAGCAAGAAAAAATTTACCTCAAAAACATATGCAAGAGCTTGTTGTTCAGCTTGCTTTTGTAGGGCCGGTAGCGCATCGGCAGGTCAAGCCACGTTTTTTTGTCGACGATGGACTTGACATGCGAGAACGCGTCAAAGCCGTCCTTGCCGTGATAGCTTCCCATGCCGCTTTCGCCCACCCCGCCAAAGCCCATTTCGGACGTTGCGAGATGAATGATCACGTCGTTGATGCAACCGCCGCCGTAGGACAGCTCACGTGTGACGCGGTCGATGTGCGGTTTGTTGTGCGAAAACAGATACAATGCCAGCGGTTTGTCCTTGGTTTTGAGCAACGAAAGGATGTCCTCAAAGCTTTCGTAGGTCAAAATCGGCATGATCGGGCCAAAGATCTCTTCGTCCATGACAGCGTCATTCCACGTGACGCCGTCCATGACCGTCGGCGCAATTTTGCAGGCGTGCGCGTCGGTTTGTCCGCCGTGTACGACCTTTTGCTCGTCGATCAGACTGCAAAGACGGTCAAAATGCTTGGCATTCACGATCTTGCCGTAATCGGTGTCAGCAAGCGGATTTTCGCCGTATTGAAGCGTGATCTGCTTTTTGACCTCTTTGACAAACGCGTCGTGCACGGACGTGTGGCAGAGGATAAAGTCGGGCGCAACGCAGGTCTGCCCGCAGTTGAGGTATTTGCCAAAGACGATGCGCTTTGCCGCGAGCGGAATGTCCGCGCTCTCGTCGACGATGCAAGGGCTTTTTCCGCCCAGCTCCAAAACGGCGGGCGTGAGATGTTCGGCAGTATGGCGCAACACTTCCTTGCCGACCGCCTGACTGCCCGTAAAGAAGACGAAGTCAAACTTTTGCTCCAACAGCGCCGCGTTTTCCGCACGGCCGCCCGTGACAACTGCGACGTAAGCGGGATCAAAGCATTCCGCGATGATCTTTGCGACGATGGCGCTTGTCGCGGGGGAATATGCACTCGGCTTGACAATTGCCGTGTTTCCCGCCGCGATCGCGTCTGCAAGCGGTTCGACTGTCAGCAAAAACGGATAGTTCCACGGACTCATGATCAGCGTGTTGCCGTAGGGAACGGCGATTTGGTAGCTGTGTGAATGGAACTGCGCCAAAGGCGTGCGCACGGTCTTTCGGCGCGCAAAACGGCGTGTGTGCCTGATCAGATAGCGGATCTCGGTCAGCGCCAGACCGCTTTCGCACATAAACGCCTCGTATGCACTTTTGCCGAGATCGGCGTGCAGTGCGTCGTGGATTTCTGTTTCATATTTTTTGACCGTATCGTACAGCTTGCGAAGCTGTGCGATGCGAAACGTTACGGAAACCGTCGCACCGCTTTGATAGTAGTCACGCTGTTTTTGAAGGATGGATTGGATTTCCTGTGCTGTCATATTGCGTTCTCCTTACTGTTTTTCATAGCCGACGAGCACGCCGCCGTGCTCGGCGTAAAAACTGCAAAGCCCTCTTAGCTTGCCGATCTCGACCTGCGCGTCACAGCATGCAAGAATGCGTGCGCGGATCCGTTCTGCCGCTTCGGGATTGTTGCAATGCGCGATATAGACTTTGCCGTGCGCAAGTCCGTTTTTTTGGAGATTGGAAACCAGCGTGTCGATCGAACGGATTTCGCCGCGGCATTTGTCGGTCGGCTCCAATGTTCCTTGATCACTCGCTTTGCCGACGATGCAGATCCCCATGATGCCCGCAATTTTGGCGACGGCGGGGGAGACTCTGCCGTTGTTGGCAAAATTGCGCAGGGATTTGAGCATAAAGTACAGCCCCGTGTGAGAAAGGTACTCGGTGATATGTTTGCAGATTTCCTCGTATTCCATACCGTTTTGGACGTATTCGCAAAGCTTTTTGACCACAAGCGTCATTTCGGGCCCTGCCGAAAGAGAGTCGAGCACAAACACGCGCTTGCCTTCGTGCTCGGATTCGTACATCTGCTTTGCCATGCACGCGGCGTTGTAACTGCCCGAAAGACCGCCGGTGATGGTGACGCAGATGATGTCGTCCGCACCGCCAAACGCTTCCAGCCAGTCGGTTGCGTTGGGGCAGGAAGTCTGCGACTTCCCTTTGTAATGCAAAAAATAGCCTGCCATGTCCGCAACGTCAAGCGCCGCGTCGTCGACAAATTCTTTTTCTGCCGTTATGATTTTCATCGGTGCAAAGGCAAACGGAACGCCCTGCAGGGCAAGGATATCGCAGGCGGAGTCTGCGACGATTTTAAGTGTTCTCATAGGTGCTTCTCCTGATTGTTTTCGTCCAAACGCTTGCAGATTGCATCCAGACCATCGCTGATGACGGAAAGATTGCGGTAAAAAGAAGTACGTTCTTCTTCGGTCATACCTACGCTGATCTCGTCGAGTACACGCTCGATCTTGTCGGCGATCTTTTTTCCGACCTCTCTGCCTTGTTCGGTCAGCGTCAGCGGTGCTTTGTAACGCTTGGCGGAAAGACTTTCGAGATAACCGTTTTTTTCAAGATAGTCCAGCGAGCGGGAGATCGTTGCTTTGTCTTCTTCGCAGCGTTCGCAAAGCTCTGTTGCGGTCAGAGACTCGTTGGCATACAGATAATACAGACAAGAAATATGCGGACTGCGCAGATCGTATTCCGACATTTCTTCATTTTTGATCTTGCGGATATTGCGGTTGATCTTGGCGATCAGAACTGTAAAGGTCTCAAACCGTTCGTGCATGACAGCCTCCTTTTTGTTGTTGAAATTTCAACATGTCCGGTGCAGTATACCACAAACTTGTTGAAATGTCAACAAGTTTTGCAAAAAAAGACTTCCCCGTGATGCAAAACGCATTGTGCGGGGAAGTCAGATACCGTTTTTAGTGCGCTATCAAAGCGTCTGTGTCTGTTTCGGAAAAGGGGCTGATCAACAGCAGCTCTGCATCAAGCTCTTGCGTTTTTTCGGCAGGGAGGCGGGACAGAAACTCTGCAAACTCTATCTCCGCAACGGGGCCTTCGCTCATATTTTTGAAGAGCAGGACTTTCCAGTCTGTACATTCAAGGGCGTTTCCCGTATCCGGATCGGTCAGACCGAACGGAATATACGGCTTTTTGGGGAAGAT
>JAFQII010000127.1 GCA_017397605.1 Clostridia bacterium | reverse complement strand
GGCAACCGCGGCACTGCCCGGAAACAGCTCAGGTGTTTCTGCACGGGCGTTTTGAATCAACGAGACCAACTCGGACGGCTCATCCAACAGCTTGTGCTGGTAAGAACGGCTGTAACCGAATAAAGAACGGTATAAGCAACGCGTATACGGCGCAAAGCGTTCGTCGGAGAGCTCACTGACCGTATTCAGCTTATCGCGCTCGCGGCTGCGGTCGTAGATGGGCTTGCCGTTAGCCTGCTTCCATTCTGCCACCTTACCGCAGATCTCCATGCGCTTGCAAAACAGATCGACGAGTTGGGCATCCAGTACGTCCAACGCATCACGGTAATCCTTGATATCCATGTTTCAAAAAACCTCTTTTCACTCTGACAAAATATCCAGTATCGCAATTGCGGCGACCGCTTCAACCACGGGGACTGCGCGCTGTACAATACAGGGATCATGCCTGCCTTCGATCTGTAGGGAGACGTTTTCCATACGGGAGAGCGAGACGCTTTCCTGCGGGAGTCCGATCGAAGGGGTAGGCTTAAACGCCGCACGGAACACGATGGGCATACCGTTGGAGATACCGCCCATGATACCGCCTGCGTGATTGGTGGACGTAAAAATACGCTTGCCGTCGGTGCGGATCGGGTCGTTGTTCTGCGAGCCGCGTAACGCCGAGCCCGCAAAACCGCTGCCGAATTCAACACCCTTGACGGCGGGAATGCCGAATAAAGCGAGCGAGAGCTTGCCCTCAATTCCCCCAAAAGAGCTGTCGCCGCGCCCTGCGGGCATGCCGATGACAGCACATTCGACGACACCGCCGACAGAGTCGGCATCTTTTTTTGCATCCAGAATCAAATCCTGCATCGCAAGTCCGATTTGATCGTTGAGAACGGGAAACGCTTTTGCACCTGCACAAAGCAATTCCTCGCTTGAGATACATACGGGATCAAACGGATCGTCGCGGACGGTACCGACCGATGCGATGTGCGCTCCGATCAGAATTCCCTTCTCGCGCAAGACCTCCATGCACAAAAAACCTGCAATGCAAAGCGGTGCCGTCAGTCTGCCCGAAAACTCACCGCCGCCGCGATGGTCGCGGTTGGCTCCGTACTTGCAAAAAGCGGCAAAATCCGCATGAGACGGTCTCGGGATATCCTGCAGCTTATCATAATCCGAAGAGCGCGTATTGGTGTTGCGGATCATCGCGCAGATCGGTGCACCGGTCGTGATGCCGTTGCATACGCCGGACACAAATTCGGGTTTGTCCGCTTCCTTGCGTGCGGTCGAAAAGGCATTGCGTCCGGGCGCGCGGCGTGCCATAAAAGCCGCAAGGCGGTCTTCATCGACCTTGACACCGGCGGGGAATCCGTCCATCACGATACCGATCGCTTCGGAATGTGATTGCCCAAAGACTTGTATTCTGATATTGTTGCCGTATCCAAACAGAGTTTGCGCCTGCCTTTCTCAAACCTCAATCGCTTCTCCGCCGAGCAGTGCAAGATGCTCAAAGAATGCGGGGTATGACTTGTTGACTGCCTCAGCACCGAGAACTGTTACGTCTCCCGCGCATGAAATTGCCGCTATTGTCGCACTCATGGCGATGCGGTGGTCATTGCATGCGTCCACGACACCGCTTTTCGGCGTTCCGCCCTTGATGATCATGCCGTCGCTCATTTCGGCGCATTCGATGCCAAGTGCCCTCAGCATCTGCAAAACACTGCTGATGCGGTCGCTTTCTTTCAAACGCAAACGGCTTGCGCCCCGAATGACCGTTTCGCCCTGCGCATATGCCGCCGCGACCGATAAAATCGGCACGAGATCGGGAATATCCTTTGCATCGATTTCGATGCCGTGCAAAGCGGATTTTTTGACCGTTATGCGGTCGCCGTCCGTGCGGATGTCTGCGCCCATGCGCTTGAGCAGGCCGACGATCTCTTTGTCGCCCTGGCAGGAGTCGTGTTGCAGCCCTGTCATTGTGATCCCGCCGCCGACTGCGCCTGCAACCAGCCAGAACGCGGCGTTGGACCAGTCGCCCTCGACATCAAGTGTCCCCGGGGAACGGTACGGCGCGGGAGTAATTTCCATACGGTTTTCCGTGACCGCGGGGAAGACACCGAAACGGTTCATCACCGATTCGGTCAAACGGACGTAAGGTGCACTTTCAAGCGTGCCTTCTACCAAAACGGTACTGCTTTCGTCCAAAATGGGCAGGGCAAGCAGCAAACCCGTAAAAAACTGTGAACTGACCGAGCCGCCGAGCGAGAAAACACCGCTTTGAAGCTTGCCCTCCAGCGACAGCGGAAATACCCCGTTGGGGGACATGACGGCTCCGTGAGCAACGAGCTGTTCGTATAAAGGCGAAAGCGGACGCGCCGATAACCTTCCGCGCACATGGAACACGGCACTTCCTCCGAGAGCCGCCGCGACGGGCAGCAAAAAACGGAGAGTGGAGCCGCTTTCGTTGCAGGGAAGTACGACAGGTCCGCTGTGTGACTTGCTGATCGGACAAACGGTATATCTGCCGTTGTCCTCGGTGATGTGCGCGCCCAAAGCACGCATGCACTCTGCGGTGGCAATGATGTCCCGATTGCTTTCGGGGCAGAACAATACCGTAGGCTTGTCCGCAAGTGATGCGCAGATCAACGCGCGGTGCATATAGGATTTTGACGCGATCGCGCGCAAGTTGCCGCCGATCGGGGCGGGTGAAATCTTGAGATTCATCAAAAAGTTCCTTCTTTATCTCTTACTCAAAAAGGCGGTGCAATACTTCCACGTCGGTTTCGTAGATCGTGCATTTTCCCATTTTTTGAGGCAGGATCAGATGCAGGGTGTTGCCTTTGCGTTTTTTGTCCGAAAGCATCCCCGCAATCAGGTCTTCCATCGCATACGGCGATTCCGTCGGAAGCCCGTAGGCATGCAAAAGCTCTGTCAGCGATTCCGTCAGGCTCGCATCGCAAAGTCCCAGCTTTTCGGAGAGACGTGCGGCGATCACCATACCGATCGCAACGGCTTTTCCGTGCGTGATCGCAAAATAAGAGTTCTTTTCAATGGCATGGCCGACGGTGTGTCCGAGATTCAAAAACATGCGGACGCCGGTATCAAACTCGTCTTCTTCCACCATGCGTTTTTTGATCTTGACACATTCGTATATGATGTTGCACCAATCCGCATTCGCACGGTCCGCAAGCAAAGACACCAACGGCTCGCCGTCCAGAACGGCGTACTTGATCACCTCGGCGCATCCGTCCGAAAAGGTTTCGCAAGGGAGCGTCTGCAAGGTTTCGGGGTCGCAAAAAACGGCAGCAGGCTGGTGAAATGCGCCCGCAAGGTTCTTGCCTGCCTGCAGATCGATGGCGGTCTTTCCGCCGACAGAGGAGTCGACAGCCGCCAAAAGCGTTGTCGGGATCTGTACGTATCGGATTCCGCGCAGATAAACCGCACAGGCAAAGCCCGTCAGGTCACCGATCACACCACCGCCCAAAGCAAACGCCGCGTCGGTGCGCGTCAATCGGCACTCGGCAAAAAACTCAAGCACTTCTCCGAAACGCGCAAGGCATTTGGTTTCCTCTCCTGCGGGCAGAACAAGCTTGTGCACCGCAAAGCCTGCGGCAAGCAGACTTTTTTCGACACGGTCGGCATAGAGTACGTCCACCGTCTCATCGGTGACCAACGCGACGTTTCTGCACTGCAAAAGCTCCGCGGACAAAGAGCCGATTCTGTCAAGAAGACCGTTTTCAATATGAATTTGATAGTTTTTGGATGCATGGACTTGGACGGTTGCCATAACAAATCAGCCTCGTGTGTCAGATTTCCGTATCGCTCTTGCAGTCCGCGCCGTCCCGGAGCAGCTGCGCGAGCGACTGTTCATCGCGTTTGTCCAACGCTTCTTTATATAATACAAGATTTTGTATAAGGATGTCAAGTTCTTTTGAAAGAAAATCCGCGTTTTGCAAAAATAATTCCGTCCACATGGGAACGTTTAATTTGGCAACGCGCGCCATGTCACGAAAACTGCCGGCCGAATATCCTCTGTGCAAGGGTGCACACGGGCTTTTGACATAAGCGTTGGATATGATGTGCGGCAATTGTGAGGTAAACGCGATCCGCTTATCATGCTCCTCGGGCGAGCAGGTGACGATCTTGCCGAACCCGATCTCACGAAACAGTCCGCACACCTTGTCAAGCGTAGGCAAGTCATCGCAAGAGCCGGGCACGAGAATCATGCTCGCATTTTTAAACATTTTCTCCCTTGCGGCATGAAAGCCCGACGCAACCGCGCCTGCCATGGGATGCGCGCCCAAAAAGACAAAGCTGTGCGCGGATGCAATTTCGGCGCATCGGTCAAACAGCACGCGTTTGACACCGCATGCGTCCAAAACGGCAGAGCCTTTTTTGACAAACGGTGCGATCGATTGCAAATATTCGACCGTTGCTTCGGGATACAGCGCGATCAAAATGATATCGCAAGAG
>JAFQII010000015.1 GCA_017397605.1 Clostridia bacterium | reverse complement strand
TCCGGTAATCTCCTCCATCTTTCCGATATATTCCATGATCTGGGCCTGAATCTCATCATTGATTTTCTTGCCGTCCTCATAGTACTGTGTGCATGCTTCTGTAGAAATTGTAAAGCCCTGCGGAACGGGAAGACCGATACGGGTCATTTCCGCAAGGTTTGCGCCCTTGCCACCCAAAAGCTCACGCATGGAAGCGTCGCCTTCGCGGAACAAGTAAACATACTTCTTGCTCATTCTATATACCTCCGAAATTTATTCCAAAAATTTTGTGACCTATATAATATATCATAAATATGAAGGATTTTCCAGTACTTTTACTCAAATTTTCAAACTTTTTACATTTTTTACACTTTGCACAGTTTTTGCGTAACAGAATTGCAAAATGCCGACTTCTTTTTGTGAAAACGGGCAAAGATTTTAAAAAAAACGCTTGCGCATGCAAGTGTATGCCAAGCGCGTGGCTTGGATAAAAAAACCGACTTGTCGAAACAAGTCGGTTTTTTGGTGGAGACATGGGGACTCGAACCCAAGACCTCTCGGATGTGAACCGAACGCTCTAACCAGCTGAGCTATGCCTCCGTTTTGGAACGAACGTAGTATAGCACACTTTTTTGCGTTTTGCAACAGGTTTGAGCAAAAAAAGCAAAAGGCATTTGTAAATTTTTTGCCAATAGCATTGCCTTTCCTTTTGCTTTGTGATATCCTTATAATTGCAAAAATAAATACATGGTGTGACAATTATGAAATATTGCAAACGGTTTATTCTCGTTGCGATCGTCCTTTTGCTCGGGATCGGAACAAGCGGATGCATCGCCATTCCTATCAAAAAGCACTATGACATTTCTGATGAACAAGTTTCTTCCATTCAATTTTACGATCTGCGTGACTACAGCTCTCCTACCGGCGGCTTTCAAAAAGACACATCTCCCGTTCACACATTATCCGAGGAAGAACACAGTGATTTTTTGACCGATTTTTCCAAACTGACTTTTTCGGAAACAAGAATTATCGCGATTGCGGCAATTGACCCGGGATTTGATTACGGCAATTGGGTTGTTCGCATCAATTACACGGATGGCTCGTACACATTCTATTCCAGCGGCAACTATGGTGAGACGTGTAACGCAGAAGGCAAAGTGATTGATGCCACGCACTTTTCCTGCGACTCAACAGAGCTCTATCTCTTGATTCTCAAATACTATCCGATCAAGTCTCCCGACGAGAGTCAAAGCGATGTATCGGCTGAACCGGATGAATCAAAAACAGAATAAGCAAAATGGGATGTTTGAAACAAACATCCCATTTTGCTACCATTTTTCCGCGATTTGCGGCTCGATATCGGTGTAGAGTCTTGCAAAGTCGCGCAGTTCGCACGCGATTCCGTCCACAGCGTAGAAAGGAATTTTCATGCGGATGCTGCCGTACGAATCATACCAAGCCGATTCTTTGGAGCAAGGCTTGTCGGAAATATACACCACAAATACATCACTGCTGCCATACGCAGTCCGACGGCGGGCGCGCGCAATTCCCAGCGCACGAACGTCCGCCCACGCATAGCTTTTTTTGCGGTTTGCAATCTTGTAATGCACACCGTCCTTGTCAAAAATGGTCTTTTCCGTCATGCGGTAAATTGTCCACGCGTGGAACGCCAAGGCAAACAAAAGACTCACAATTCCAGTTGCGGGGATCGACAAATCTCCCGAAGCCAAAATGATCAGTGCTACTGCAATCCACACCAGGCTGATGATATAAAGCACGATGTGATGCCGCTTGCCGTCAATCACAAACGTTCTGCTTGTTTCCATAAATCCCTATTACTCCCAATACTCCGAAATGTACGGCTCCAACTTGGCATATTCTCTGCCATAGGTGCGCAGTTCGCATGCGATCGACTCTACCTCGGATTTTTTTACGCTCACACGTACACCGTCAAACAACATGTAACGGGCGGCTTTTCCACCCATGTCCTTTTTGCACGAAAAATATACGGTGTATTCTGACTCGTAGCCGCAACGCACGCCATGCTTTTTGGAGACGATTCCGCAGTCGGCAATCTCTTTCCATTCAAAACATTTTCCGAAAAACAAAGACTTATAACAGACTCCTTTTTCATCCATTATAATTTTCGTTGTCATCGGCTTGATTGTCAAAACATGAACTGCTACCACAATACCAAGTTCAACGCTAACATTTTCGCCTTTAAAGAAAAGAAACAACATCAAAACAATTGCAAGCAACGTAACAAACCAAAACCCAAAAATTCGTTTTCTGCCGTCAATCACAAAGGTTCTTCCTGTTTCCATAAATCCCTCTCCCCTATGTTTACAAAACGGTGATTTCTCCGCGCAGATCTTCTTCCATTTTTTGCTTGACCGTTTCGGCATCGTAGCCGCAGCTGAACAGATAGTACAGCTTGGCGACTGCCGCCTCGGTCGTCATGTCAAAGGCACAGACCGCGCCCGCTTTTTTGAGCGCGGAGCTGGTTTCGTAAGCACCGAGCGTCACCGAGCCCTTGAGGCATTGCGAGCAAATGACCAGAACCGTTCCGTTTTCGTACGCCTTGCGCACAATGGGCAAGATCGCGTCCGCCGCACCGGGAATGTTACCTGCGCCGAATGCCTCGAGCACGATGCCCTTGAGCGACTCGGTCATAATCTCCTCAAACAGCTCAAACTGGATGCCCGGGAACACCTTGATGATGCCGATCGGAATTTTGTCAAGCTGTTGCACGCGGAACGGCGCGTTATGCATGCGCGCGGGTATCATGTGGTTGTACGAAATCGACGTGCCCATCTCCGCAAGCGGCGGAAAATTGGGGGAATAAAACGCGTCGAGGTCAGACGTAGAGCGCTTGACCGATCGGTTGCCCCTCAACAGCTTGTAGTCAAAACAGAGCGCGACCTCGCGGACCCTGCCTTCTGCCGCGATCAGCATCGAGGTCAGCAGATTCGCCAGCGCGTCGTTGCGGATCTCAAACAGCGGAATCTGCGACCCCGTCAAAATGACCGGTTTGTCCAAATTTTCGAGCGAAAACGACAATGCGGACGCGGTGTAAGCCATGGTGTCCGTTCCGTGCAGAATGACAAAGCCGTCAAAACGGTGATAGTGCTCCTTGATGATGCCGCTGATGCAGTTCCACTCCACAACGGTCGTGTTGGAGGAGTCCAAAAGCGGATCCAATTCCAACAGCTCCCAATCGGGCATGGCTTCGTTGCGCAGTGCGGGGATGCCTTCCAGAATCTCCTGCAAAAAACCGCGCTGGGGCGCATAGCCGTTTTCGGACTTGTTCATGCCGATCGTGCCGCCCGTGTAGATCAAAAGTATCCGTTTTTTCATAATGCCCTCCGATTTGCCGCTTTGTCACATTATATCAAAAAAACGGCTTTGCTGTCAATAGTTTGAGAAAATGATCCCCTTTGGAATCCTGCATGTAAAAAACACATCTTCCCGAAAACGATAGTTTTCGGCATAAAAAGTTTTTGGGGAATCCAAAACCCCTTTTTTCAAAAAGGGGTTTTGGCAGGGCTTGGGGCAGAGCCCCAACATATCCTCTTGTTATTCAGCAGGCGCTTCTTCGGGCTGCTGGGTTTGCTGGGTTTGCTGATCCTTGATCATTTCGGCGAGGTCCAGAATGGACATCACGTTGCCGTCCGCGCCGACAAAGGTCTCGGGAAGCTTGCCGTCCCAGCCCTCGATAAGGTAGAACTGCAGGAGCGCTTCCGTCATGGATTCCGCCAGCATCTTGTTGATCTCGGCTTCTTTCTGACCGACGTATTCCGCCGCGTCTGCATCGATCTTTTTGACCTCGGCTTCTGCCTCAGCGTTGATCTTATCGGTCTCTGCCTGCGCCTGCGCCTCGATGACCTTACGCTTTGCGGCTGCTTCTGCTTCCATCGTTGCCTGCTGCTGTGCGATCTCCGCCTGCAGCTTGTTCTGCGCCGCTACCTGCTTTGCCTCGACTGCATCGGTAAACGCGTCGGTAAAGTCCATGTCTTCCACTGCGGTGGAAAGCACTTCGATGTTGTAGGTCGCAAGATCCTCGGTCAAAATGCCCATGATCTTGTCGGAGAGCTCGTTGCGGTTTTCGACCAGCTCGTCAGCGGTGTACTGTGCGACAACGCTCTTGACCGCCTCCTGAATGCGGGGGATCATTACCGTCTCGTAGTAAGAAACACCGATCGAACGGTAAATGTTCTGCGCATTGGTTTTTTGAATCTGGTAGTTGACCGAGTAGACCATGCGCACTTCCTGAATGTCAGAGGAGAAGCAGGTCATGTCCAGAGAGCCTTTTTGGTTGCGGTTGTCCATTTTGACGACGTCCTGCCAAGGCATTTTGACGTGTACGCCCGCCTCAAAGGTGTAGTCCTCGACTTTACCAAAGGTGGTGACGATACCCGTGTGTCCCGTGGGAACGCTTGTCATGCAGGAAAGACCGATCACGATGAGGCCCGCAAGCGCGATAAACTGCTTGCCGTTGAGTTTCCAGATGGGTCTGACCTTGACTCTGCCGTTCTCGGAATACTTTTCGGTCTTGAAACCGAACGCGATAAAGAGTGCGGCGATGATGATGATGCCAAATACGAAAAGTGTCATAGTGTTTTCCCTTTCAAAAAAAGTTTGTTTATGTGTTGTTTTTTATTCTGTTTCGCTGTACATGGCGCTTGCGTGCCCCGCAAGACGCCCCGTGGAAAAGGCGATCTGCAAATTGTAGCCGCCCGTGTAAGCGTCTACGTCCAGAAGCTCGCCCGCAAAGAACAGCCCCGAGAGTTTTTTGGACTGCATCGTGCGCGGATCGACCTCGGTGACCGCAACGCCGCCGCTGGTGATGATCGCTTCCGCGATCGGGCGCGTGCCGGTAATCGTAAGCTCGATGTTTTTGAGCGACGCGGCAAGCTTTTTGCGTTCTTCCTTGGTGATCGAATGCACCTTTTGCTCTCCCGCGATGCCGTATTTGTCCAAAAACGGCTGAATCAGTCCTGCGGGGAGCAGGGTGTTCATGCAGTTGCGCAGATCCTTATTGATGTGCGCAGAGAACTCGCGCAAGAGACGGTCGTCCAATGTTTTTTCATCCAAGGCGGGCTTCATGTCGATGTGCATCGTGGCGGGATAACCGTTTCGCAGATGCGCAGACGCAGAAAGCACCACAGGTCCCGTGACACCGAAATGCGTAAAGAGCATCTCGCCTTGTTCTTCATACAGTTTTTTGCCGCCGCGCTCAAACGACACGCCGACATTGCGCAAGGACAAGCCCATGCACGCCTTGCAAAGCGGATCGGAAGAAACCAACGGAACCAGCGAGGCTTTCGGCGCGACGACCGTATGCCCTGCCTGCTCTGCAAGCTTGTAGCCGTCGCCGGTCGAGCCCGTAAGCGGATAGGAAGCACCGCCAGTCGCCAGGATCACGCACTCACAGGCAAACGTTTCGCGCCTGCCGCCGCATACCGCCGTGATGCCCTTGACCGCACCGTCGCCGATCACGAGAGATATGCCCGTGCCTTGCAGAATGCGCACGCCGCTTTCCTTGGCGGTGCGGACAAGGCAGTCGGTGACGTCCCGCGCGCGGTCGCTGACGGGAAAAACGCGCCTGCCGCGCTCTACCTTGGTCGGCACGCCGTGCGACTCAAAAAAGTCGACGGTGTCCGACGGCAAAAACTCGGTCAGCGCACGGTACAAAAAGCGCGGGTTGACAGGAACATTTTGCAAAAACGTGTCGATGTCGCAAGCGTTGGTGATGTTGCAGCGTCCCTTGCCCGTGATATTCAGTTTTTTGCCGCAAAACGGATTTTTTTCGATCACGGTCACGTCCGCGCCGTACTCCGCCGCGGAGATCGCCGCAAACAACCCTGCCGCACCGCCGCCCAGTATGACGACGCGCGTTGCACCGGATGGTTCCATGTTCTGTCCCTCCTCGTTCAGCGTAATTAGATTATAGCACATGGTCGCATGATTGTCAAGTGGTTTTGCAAATATTTTTTTAAAAAAGTTTGCAAAGCAAAAAAAGGCCGCCGTCTTTCAAAAACGTCAGCCTTTTTCGGAGTCCCTGCCGTGCAAAAACCATGTACGGCACAGCAAATAGTCTTTTTGGTCCAGCAAACCGTCGCCGTTGAGATCCGCGAGATATCTTTGGCGCGGTGTCAGCAATGCGGTTCCGAGCACGCCGCGTTTGAGGCGCATATAGTCTTTGGCGCTCAAACAGCCGTCGCAGTCCAGATCCCCCGCCTGCATATCGTCAAAAAGCGACTCGATGCGAAAGCCGCAGGTTCCGCACAGTTTGACAACAACACCCGGCGCATCCTCGGTCGGCTCGGTGCGAAGCTCGGAAAACGCATGCGACAGCGGCATTACGATGTCCGTATACCTTGATTTGCCGCAATACCGGCACGCAACGCAGGTGTAGCCGTTTCTGGTGCAGGTCGGCGGCACGACGTAGAGCTCGTATTCCTCATGCCCGACGATTTCGTCGCAATGCTCGTAATACAGCCATTCCGCAAACGCCTGACAGGCAAACTGCAGTTTTTCGCTCCCGTTCACGCCGTATACTTCTTCCAGAATCAGCGTATCGTTCTGGCACGCTTCGCCGTCCAGTCGGGCATAAAGTGCCTCATAAACGGTCTCTGCGCTCAACTCCTCCTCGCAAAGCCCCGTCTCACGAAGCAAAAAGGTCGTTGTCGCGGTCTTTACACCGCCCTCGAGATAATACGACCGCATGGCTTTTGCCAGACTGCCCCCGTTTTCTTTGGCAAGCGCCCAAAGGTTGAACGCGTCGATATCTGCGTGGATGTCCTCTTTGCTGAACACGCTTCTGCCGTTTCCGAGCATCATGCGCGCCTCGTACAGAGAACTGATGTCCGCCGCAAGCGTGATCAGATCGCCCGCCCAGCCCGCAAAATCGCGTTTGGCATCCGCGGCGGCCGCCATGTGAGGCAGATCGACGTAGTAGCGTTCCCCGGAGCGGTCGGTCATTACCACCAGGCTTCGTTTGCTGCGCAAGGATTCGTACGGCTCCATGGCTTTTTCGTACGCGGGGTCGAGCTCGCCGACCATCAGCTGCCAGCGAAAATCAAAATAAACGCCCGAACGGATATACCGCGTTGTATAATCAAAGGTATCTTTTGTCTTATAAAATTTTTCCGTTGCCCGTTCCAGCTGTTCGACCAAGCCGACCGTCTCGACAATCTGCTCGGAAGGCTCGTATCCGTCCTCCGCAAGCACACTGCCGAAAACGCATGCCGAAAAAACGCCTGCCGTCATGCAAATCGCAAGCAGGCATGCCAAAGCATGCAAAAGCGGCCGATGCTTGTTCACAAGATACACTCCTTTTGCGTTACTCGCCCGTGCGGATGTTTTCGTCCGTCACACGGTAGGGCGGCAATTTGATCGGCGGAATTCCCACCATCGCCGAAAACAGCGTGATTGTTTGGTTCCAAAGCGGCTGCAGCATTGCCGCCGCTTCTATATGCAGCTTGCGCTTTTCCTCGGGCGTTTCGGGCAGGGACTCGCAGGCAAACAGCCCGATATGGTGGAACTTGAGTCGGAACAGCCCCTCATGCCCCGCATCCTGCACCGTGATCAACGCGTCCCCCGCAAACTGTTTTTGCTCCGTATTGTAGCGCACGGCAAACTTGACGGACGCCTCCAAACGCATGCCGGTGTCCTTTTTGATGTTTTTTTGGAACGAAAAATCGTCGATCGTCGACCCTTGAAAATGCAATCTTTCCATATGTTCGAGTTACCTTCTACACAAATATGGTATATTTCCATTCTTTACTATAGCACGCGGATGCGTTTTTGTCAAGAATATTGCTTGTATCAAAAGGAATTTGCAAAAAAATCTTGACAAACCGTTAAAAAAATGTTAATATATGTATGTAAAGTTTTTACGAACAAATCGTAAAGAATCAGTGCTTTGTCGAAAGCGAGGTATGTATGTTCCGGGCAGGCCAACAGGTCATATACGGTGGAAACGGCGTTTGCAGAATCGAGGATATCGTTCTGCGCGAGAACGCGCTCTC
>JAFQII010000126.1 GCA_017397605.1 Clostridia bacterium | reverse complement strand
TGATATCTGTGTTGCGCAGGCAAAAGCCTCGTTCCCCGACGCAGTCTTTTTGGAGACCAAAAAGGCACTTGCGTGGAACAGCTGCATCAGCAAGCATCCCGAGGCTGTTTGCAAAGAAACGGATCAAAAGGTGCGCGAGGCAATCAATGCAAAAGGGACGGTCTACCGCATCCCGACGCCCTTTACGTTTGAAGCGTCCTACAAACGCATCGAATATGCGCAGGGTGCATCCTACCGCAACCCCGACAACACGCCGTTTGCGTGGGACGGTGCTTACACACGCAAGGGAACGCTTGAAGATCCCGAGCATATTTTCGAATTTTAAACAGGAGAAAAACCGACGATGAGAGAAACCGCTGTCCGACGCGCCAATCTGAAACGTGTTCGCAGAGACCGCATGCGCCCGTTGCGTGTGCTGGAGTATCTGGATCACAGTGCGATTTTTGAAAACAGCCCCGTCGAGATCAAAGAAGGCTATCTGATCTCCGACCGTGACAACGGTGAGTTGTTTTTGACGCTCAATCTCCGTACGCTGTCCAAGCGTCCGATCTCCGCGTTGCACATCCGTATTTTGCTTTACCGCGAGCGGATGGTTACGCCGTACCTCAAATTACAGTATACCTACAGTTGGGAAGAAGCCACCTTTGGCGAACGCGTCATTGACGGCGTACTGCGCAAGGACCGCGACTGCCGCAAGGACAAAACGCTTGTCTACGGCGAGGAATTTGGTGAGGGCATCTATATTCCGCTCCCCGACAGCTGGTTTAAAAAGATGCAGATCGAGCTGGTTGACGTGACCTACTTTGACGGCAGTACCGAAAAGCTGGATTTGCTTGCAGGCTCGGGAGCGTTGCGTTATCTGGAGCTGGACGACGACCTGCACGATATTTACCGCGAGGTCAACATTTTCCGCGAGGCGGAGCAGGAGCATCCGATCCGCGTGATGCCTCAGTTGGGACAGCAGGTTTGGCTTTGCTGTTGCGGCAGAAAGAATCCTGTCGAAAAAGCATTGTGCGAAAAATGCGGAAGAGACAAGGATTGGCAGCTGCAAAACCTCACGGTGGAAAAGTTTGAAGAAACGAGACAGGCGCAGTCGCAGGACCGCAACCGCCGTGTTTTGCACGATACCTCCGCGTACAAGCAAAACAAGTATATGGAGAGCAAGGACGAGCTGGAACGCAAGGTTGAGATGTGCAACCAAGCGCTGGAACGCATTGCGATTCAGGAAAAAGAGCGTGAGCGCAGACAGATGTGGTTTTTGCCCAAGATCGCTCTTTGTATCGGCTTGATTGCCTTGCTCGCATATGTGATCTCGTGGTTTGCCCAGTTTGCGTGGGGCGCAGGCTAAAAAACAAGGAGTTGTCTTTTGGACAACTCCTTTTTGTATACTGTTATGCGTTGAGACGCGCTTTCATGTCGACTGCGTATTTGTCAAGCTTAGAAAGCGTGCAGGTTTCCGTTGCGCCTTTTGCAAGCAGATAAACCTTGATTTTGGGTTCGGTGCCGGAGGGGCGGACGATCACGGCATCGCCTGTTTCCAACTCATAGTACAAAACGTCGGAGGAGGGGAGACCGGTCTCGCTTTGTGCTCCGTCAGCGGACACGATTTTGCCGGTTTGGTAGTCGCGGACACGGCTGACCTTGACACCTGCGATTTCGGTAGGCGCATTGGCTCTCATTGCCGCCATTTGCTCGCGCATCATGCCCATCGGGTCAAGACCCTTGATGGCGATGTTGATGACAGACTCGCGGTAATAGCCGTAGGTCTTGTAGATTTCTCCGAGCGCATCGGCAACGGTACGTCCCGAAGCGGCGTGGTAGCAAGCCATTTCGGCAATCAGCATTGCCGCTGCGATCGCATCCTTGTCGCGTGCGTAGCCGTCGGAGAGGTAGCCCTGGCTTTCTTCATAGCCGAAGATAAAGGTGTGCTCGCCGCTCTTTTCCCACAGCTTGATCTTTTCGCCGATGTACTTAAAGCCGGTCAATACGCTGACGTGCGAGACACCGTGTGCGTCGCAGATCGCGTCAAAAAGATTGGAAGAAACGATCGACTTGATTGCACATGCGTTGGCGGGCAGAATGCCTTTTTCCTTGCGGACGCGCAGAATGTAATCGATCAACAGTGCGCCGATCTGGTTGCCGTTGAGAGCAAAGAATTCGCCGTCCTCGCCGCGCAACGCCAAACCGATACGGTCAGCATCGGGGTCGCTGGCGATGATCATGTTGCAGTTCAGGTTCTGCTTTTTGATCTTTTCCGCCGCGAGCGCAAAGCATTCCTTGTTTTCGGGGTTGGGAGAAGCAACGGTGGGGAAATCACCGTCGGGAATCGCCTGCTCGTCGACGATCTGCAGATTGGTGATACCCAAACGGCGCAAGCACTCGGGAATCAGCTTGTAACCCGTTCCGTGCAAGGGCGTGTAAACCATGTTGAGCCCGTTGCCGTATTTTGCGGTCAGATCGGGTGCAAGAGAACAGCCCAGGACGGCGGAAAGAAACGCGTCGTCAGTTTCAGCTCCGATCATGCGGACCGTACCGTTTGCAATCGCCTCGTCGAGGTCTGCAAGCTGTACTGCAAAGATGTCCGTTTCAAGAGCGGCTTTGGAGACAACGGAAGCATGCTCGGGCGGAAGCTGTGCGCCGTCCTCCCAGTAGACCTTGTATCCGTTGTATTCCTTGGCGTTGTGCGATGCGGTCACGTTGATGCCCGCGATGCAACCGTAATGCAAGATCGCAAAGGAAAGCTCGGGGGTCGGGCGGATGCCGTCAAACAGATACACGCGGATGCCGCATGCAGCAAGCACGCGTGCCGCCGTGTGAGCAAACAGCTCGGAGTTGTTGCGGCTGTCATAGCTGATTGCTACGCCGCGCTCCTTGCCATCGGATTCCAAAACAAGATCTGCCAACGCCTTGGTCGTTTGCGCGACGGTATAGACGTTCATACGGGAGATGCCGAGATCCATTGTGCTGCGCAATCCTGCTGTTCCGAATGTCATTGGAATGGCAAAACGTTCCAAAATCGCGTTTTCGTCTCCGCGAATGGATTCCAGCGCTTCTTTTTCCTCTCCGTCAAGATGTGCAAGCCAGTTTTCGTACTCTCTAAATGCTTTTTCCATTCGTAACTCTCCTGATCTGTATGTAGTTATGCGTTTGCCAAAACGTTTTTGAGCGCTTTTGCGAGCTGATCGGGGCAGGATGTATCCTTAAAACCGCATCTGACGCCTTCCAGACGTGCGATCAGATCCTCTGCTTTCATGCCCTCGCAGAGCTTGCCGATGCCTTTGAGATTGCCGTTGCAACCGCCGGTGTAGACAACATCGGTCACGATATGGTTCTCATCCATGCAAAAACGGATGGAACGGGAGCAGGTTCCGCTGCAGTTGTGGGTGTATTCCATGATGATTTTCCTTCCTTTATTATATATAACATGTGTATGCAAAAAATGCACGGTTTCTATGCTTGTATTATAGCAAGAAAAAAAGAGAATGTAAAGCCCTTTTTGGAAGAAAAATAGTCTGAATTTTGTTCACAAATTGTTTACAAATAAAAGGCGCCAAAATGCAAACTTTTTTGATAAAAGTGCTTGACAAATAGTGCTATATATGGTAGAATCTACTTCGCTTGGTGTGCGATGAAGCAGTAGATTGCTACGCAATGCACGCGAAAAAGTGTGCAAAAGTGTAGGGAACTACCGCAGAGTATGTCCGGAAATCGGGCGCAGAGGAAGGCATTTTTTTAGGGCGAAGCATGAAACGCCCGGAACGGTGTCCCTCCTACTGCCACTAAAACTAACAAAAATTTTTTAGGAGGCTAAACCATGGCAAAAGAAAGAATCCGTATCAGACTCAAGTCCTACGATCACACTTTAATCGATCAGGCAGCAGAAAAGATCGTTGAGACCGCAAAGCGCAACGGCGCATCCGTCTCCGGTCCGATCCCGCTGCCGACCGACAGAGAGATCATCACGATCCTCCGCGCTGTTCACAAATACAAGGACAGCCGCGAGCAGTTTGAGTATCGTACCCACAAGAGACTGATCGACATCATCAAACCGTCTAAGGCTTGCGTTGACGCATTGATGAACATTGATCTTCCCGCCGGCGTTGACTTCAGCGTCGAACTCTAAGTAACATCGCAAAAAAACAAGGTCATGTTGGGTTTGCATAAACTCAACCAATAACCAAGGAGGAATATTTAAAATGAAAAAAGGCATCATTGGCAGAAAGCTGGGCATGACTCAGATCTTCGCCGACAACGGCAAGGTTATCCCCGTGACTGTCATCAACGCAGGTCCCTGCACCGTAATCCAAAAGAAAACGGTTGAGAAAGACGGCTACAGCGCAGTTCAGCTCGGTTATTCCGATCTGCCCGAGCGCAAGGCTAACAAGCCTCTCAAGGGACATTTTGAGGCACAC
>JAFQII010000125.1 GCA_017397605.1 Clostridia bacterium | reverse complement strand
TTGACGTCGGGATATTTTTCTTTGAGCGGCTTCATCATGCCCTTGCCGCAGATATGGTTGGGCAGACAGCCAAACGGCTGTGTGATGACAACGTTTTTGATGCCGTCGTTGATGAGGGAGAGCATTTCTGCCGTCAACAGCCAGCCCTCGCCCATTTTGACGCCCAAGCCGATGACGTCCTGCACCTTCTTGCGCGCTTCGTCAAAATCGAGCGGGCAGTCAAACGTACCTTCCTCTGCAATGATCTTGCTCACGTCATTTTGCTTGTTGATCAAATAACGGTAAACGATACTGCAGATCAACTTGCGCAGGCGGTGGCCGCCGTACAGCTCGCTGTCGGCGATGTTGTTGTAGACGATGTATAAGACAAATTCCATGAGTCCGGGCAAAACGGGCTGTGCGCCTTCTTTGACGAGAAACTCCTCCAGCTTGTTGTTGCCGAGCGGGGAGAACTTGACAAAGATCTCGCCGACAATGCCGACTTTGGGCTTTTGCACGCTTCTGTCCATCGGCAAAGATGCAAACGAGCGGACGATTTTGCGGTAGTTTTCCTTGATATGTCGGTAGCTGAATCCGTGTCCGATGATATCGTCGGCAAGGCGGGCTTCCCACTCGCGTACGAGTGCTTCCGTTGAACCGGGAGTGCGCTCATAGGGACGGCATTGGTTGCGCAGTTCCATCAAAAGGTCGCCGTACAGAATGCCCGAGACTGCTTTGATCAGCATGGGAAGCGTCAGCTTAAATCCGGGATTCTTTTCCATTCCGACAAAATTGATCGAGATGATCGGCACATAGGGATATCCTGCGCGTGCAAACGCCTTGCGCATCAAGGAGACGTAGTTTGAGGCACGGCAGCCGCCGCCCGTCTGAAAGTACAAGAATGCAACCTTGTGCGGGTCGTACTTGCCGCTTTCCAGCGCTTCGATCATCTGTCCGATGACCAACAGCGCGGGGTAACAAGCGTCGTTGTGAACGTATTTGAGTCCGTATTCCTTGATTTTTTCGCTGTCGCTTTCCATCAGCTCGGCTTTGTAGCCGTAGTGGTTGAGCAGACGGCAAATCAAGCGGAAATGGATCGGCAGCATCGTCGGAACGAGCAAGGTATAATCCTTGCGCATCTCCTCGGTAAAAAGGACGCGTTCGATATTTTCCATAGTCAGCGCTCCTTTCTTTCGCGCTCTTCCAGAGCGCCCAACATGCTGCGCAGACGGATGCGCACTGCGCCGAGATTGGTGATCTCGTCAATCTTGAGCTGGGTGTACAGCTTGCCGTTCTTTTCCAAAACGGCACGAACCTCGTCCGTTGTGATCGCATCCACGCCGCAACCGAACGAAACCATCTGTACCAACTCGGTGTCTTTGTTCTCGGACGCATACTGCGCCGCCGCGTACAGACGCGAGTGATAAGTCCATTGGTTGAGAACCTGTACGCGGGGTGTGTCGGCAAGATGTGCAACGCTGTCTTCGGAAACGACAACAAATCCGAGAGACAATGCCAGCTTGTCGATGCCGTGGCAGATCTCGGGATCAATGTGGTACGGTCTGCCTGCGAGAATCAGAATGCGTTTGCCGTTTTCTCTTGCAAATCGGATGGCCCTTTCGCCTTCCTCGCGTACCGCCTGCATATGCTTGCGATACAGTGCCATACCTGTTTCAACCGCGCGGAAGCAGTCTTTTTTGGAGTAATTGCCCTCGGGGTCGTTCTTTTTGAGGTAGAGGTACAGTTCTTTTGCGCACTCCTTTTCAGAGTTGACGTTGAGGTAAGGGTAAAAGAATCGAACACCGCGCAGAGACTCCATGTTGCCGTTTAGCAATTCGGCGTAATACGCCACGACGGGACAGTTGTAGCAGTTATCGCTCTTCTGCTCGTCGATATTGTAGGTCAGTGCAGGGTAGAAGATCGTATCGCAGCCCATTTCGATCAATTGCTCAATGTGGCCGTGCATGATCTTGGCGGGGTAGCACGCCGTATCCGACGGAATGGAGTACTGCCCTTTCATATATGTCTTGTGCGTCGAAAACGGAGATACGACCACCTCATAGCCGAGCGTGGTGAAGATCCCGTGCCAGAACGGCAACAGTTCGTAAGTCCCCAAAGTCAACGGCAAACCGATCTTTCGTCTGCCCGGAACGCTTGTGAGCGACTCCAGCAGATTGCGTTTGAATGCATAGAGGTTGGGCAGTGGCGCGCCTTCGGAGCGGATGCCCGCACCCTTTTCGCACTGGTTGCCCGAGATAAAGCGCTCGCCGTCGCGGAAGGTATTGATCGTCATGTGGCAACGGTTTCCGCAACCGTTGCAGGTGATCGCTTTTGCGGTATGTGTAAATGTGTCTACTTCCTCTTTGGAAAGAAGTGCAGACCGATCGAGCTTCAATGATTTTGCGTGCAATGCTGCGCCGAATGCACCCATCAGCGGTGCAATCTTGGGGCGGATGACTTCGCGGCCGATCTCTGTTTCAAACGAACGAAGCACCGCATCGTTTAAGAACGTACCGCCCTGCACGACGATTTCTTTGCCCAGCTCGTCCGCACTTGCAGCGCGGATGACCTTGTAGATCGCGTTCTTGACGACGCTGACGGACAGACCGGCAGAAATGTTTTCGACCGACGCGCCATCCTTTTGCGCTTGCTTGACAGAGGAGTTCATAAACACGGTGCAACGCGTGCCGAGATCGACGGGCGCGTTACCGAACAAGCCTTTTTTGGAAAACTCCTCGATTGAGTATCCCATCGACCGCGCAAACGTCTCGATAAACGATCCGCACCCCGAGGAACACGCCTCGTTGAGAATAATGCTGTCGATCGAATCGTTGTGCACTTTAAAGCACTTGATATCCTGACCGCCGATATCCAAAATGAAATCGACCTTCGGATTAAAATATTTCGCCGCCGCATAATGTGCCATCGTTTCAACCAGACCTGCATCGGTGTGAAAAGCGTGGCAGATCAGATCTTCGCCGTAGCCGGTGACGGCACTGCCGCAGATCACGGTGTCGGACGTCATTTTTTCATAGATGATTGCGAGTTGGTCGCGTACGATTGTCGCGGGATTGCCGCGGTTGGAATCGTAATAGGAGTACAGAATCTTGTTGTCCTCGGAAATCAACACAAGCTTGGTTGTGGTAGAACCGCAGTCGATGCCGAGGTAAGCCTTGCCGTGATATGCCGAAATGTCCGCAAAATCCGCGGTTGCCTTTGCGTGGCGCTCGGCAAAAACGCGGTATTCCTCTTCGCTTGCAAACAAGGGCGGCATGGTCGAGATCTCTTCGTTTTCGCCGACGCAGTCGCAAAGTCGCTTGTACAGATCTTCAAACAAAAACGTTTCGCTTTGGCGCGATGCGTAGATCGCCGCACCGACCGAAACGGCATACAGCGCATAATCGGGAAACAGCGCATGCTCCTCGTCCAGTCCCAGCGTTTTGACAAAGCGCTGACGCAAGCCCATGCAGTAATACAGCGGACCGCCCAAAAACATCACTTTGCCGGTGATCCGTCTGCCTTGCGCAAGTCCTGCAATCGTCTGGTTGACGACCGCTTGATAAATGCTTGCCGCAATGTCGGATTTTTGTGCGCCTTGATTCAACAGCGGCTGAATATCCGTCTTGGCAAACACGCCGCAACGGGATGCGATGGGGTAGATACGGCTGTGCTGTAAGCTCAGCTCGTCCATTTCGTCGTTGGTAACATCCAAAAGCGTAGCCATCTGGTCGATAAATGCGCCCGTACCGCCTGCGCAGGAGCCGTTCATACGTTCGTCAAGACCGCCGTCAAAAAAGATGATCTTGGCGTCCTCGCCGCCTAACTCAATCACCGCATTGGTGTCGGGGGCAAGCGCGCGTACGGTTTCTGCGGTGGCAAAAACCTCTTGTACAAACGGAAGCCCCGCCGCGACGGCGGTGCCCATGCCGGCAGAGCCCGCAATGGCTACAGAGACACGTTTGCCTGCGAGAAGATGGGATGCTTTTTCAAGCATCTCGACGGTTTTTTGGCGCACCTGCGAATAGTGGCGCTCATATTTTTGATAGAGAACTTTGCCGTTCTCTACGATCACGATTTTTGCGGTCGTAGAGCCGATGTCAATGCCGATCGTGGTATTTTTGATCGGCAATCCGACGGTATATCGTTCCTCGTTTCTGGTGTTTTGCATATGCTGTTCCTTAAAGAAATGTTAAGTACGGATACAGCCATTATACAGTAAATATGATAGCTGTTTTATGAGAACTTGTAAATTTATCGTAAATTAGTCAAAAAACACGCCACCGCAAAAAGCGGCGGCGTGAAGCATCATTACTCTACGGAAATGACATAGTAATACAACGGCTGACCGCCCGCAAGCAAGGCAATCTCCGCATCGGGAATATTGTTTTGCAAATATGCAAGCGTTTCGTTTGCCTCGGCTTCCGAAACATCGCTGCCGTAAAATACGGTCACAAAAGACGCGCCGTCAAATTCTTGCAGGAATTTTTCCAGACATTCGTTTCTGCTGTCTGCAACGTAACGCACTTTATGTTCAACCAAGCCGAGAATCTGTCCGCAAACGACTTTTTCGCCATTGACGGTGGAGTCGTGCGCCGCATAAGTCATATCCAGAGTCTTGACTGCCTTCAATGCCTCGCGCATGGTTTGCGTGTTGGTGTCCGCGTCTGCGTCGGGATCAAACTGCATAAGCGCAGAAATACCCTGCGGAACGCTGACGGACGGAATCACGACGACCTTGCGGTCCTCGACAAATTTGGCAACTTGCTCGGCAACCATGCAGATGTTTGCATTGTTGGGGAACAGGTATACGGTCTTGGCGGGCGTTTGCATAACTGCCTCGACCAACTGCTCGGTAGAGGGGTTCATCGTCTGACCGCCGCTGACAAAACTGCCGACACCCAGATCTTCAAACACGTTGCGCATGCCGTCGCCCATCGTGACGGCAACAAAGCCGTAGTCCTCGGTAGGCTCTGCAAACGCGGGGGCTTGTTCTGTTTCGGATCCGGTATCCTCTCCCGCCAACAGCTCGCTGTGCTGGTTTTGCATATTCTCTACTTTGACGGTATAAAGTGAACCGTATTTGACCGCCTCGGACAACACCTTGCCGGGATCTTTGGTGTGTACGTGAATCTTGATGATTTCCGTATCCTCCGCAAACACGACAGAGTCGCCTGCCGAGAGAACAAACTGACGGAATTTCTCGACACTGCCTTCCTCGCGGTACGCTTCACTCTTGGTGACGATGCACTCGGTGCAGTACGGATTCTCAATGTCGGCGGTATCAAATACCGAGAAATCGGCTTTTTGCTGCTTTTCGGATGCAACGGTCGATTCTACAGGGGAACCGAGCAGATACGCGTGCATGCCGCACAGAATCTCCAAAAAGCCGCGTCCGCCGGAGTCGACAACACCTGCCTGCTTGAGAACAGGAAGCATGTCGGGCGTTTTTTCCAACATATCTGCAGCGGTGCGGCACATATCGCCAAACAGAACCGTGAGATCGGAGTCGACGTGCTCGAGCTCCGTGCAACTTCTCATAACGGTCAGAATCGTACCCTCACGAGGATACTGAACCGCTTTATAAGCTTCTTTGACGCCGTATTCAAATGCAGTCATCACCGCGCTTGAATCGGCTGTTTCCAACCCTTTAAACCCCTTTGCGAGTCCACGGAAAAACAACGAAAGAATCACACCCGAGTTGCCGCGTGCCGCGCGCAAAAACATGCTTGCAACTTTGTCCGCACATTCGGAGAGCGTGCCCGAAAAGCCTTCCAGATCGGAAGCGGGCTTCATCGTCATGCTCATGTTGCTGCCGGTGTCGCCGTCGGGAACGGGGTATACGTTCAACTGGTTGATCAATTCTTTTTGGTTGTACAAAGCGTTAGCCGCAGACCGGATCATGCCCGCGTAATTCGTACCGCTGATCACGGCAGGAATATTGATAGCATCATTCATAGTGTGATCGGGATCCTTTCTTGATCTACATTTGCGCCTGTGTTTTTGCATGTTATCAGCAAAAAATCTATGGTTGTATGTGTGCAAACACCAACGCATACAACGTACATTTTACCAAAAAAAGAGCAATTTGTCAATAGTCTCGCATGATAAACTTTTTGTGCCCAAACGATGCAAGTTGGTTAGATTTTCACAGAAAACGTCACTTTGCAACGCGGACAGCAAACATCATGCTCGCCTTTTTTGCGGGGCAGGCGAAGCTGTGCGCGGCAGTGCGGACATTTTTTGTAGACGTGCTCGCGGTCGGTCAGCTTGCGCTTTCCGAGCTTAAATCCGTTTTTAAACGAAGCGAAGAAGTCGCAGAACGCGCGGTTTTCCGCTCTGCGCTTGGTGACATTGCGGGACATGAAACGGAAGATTGCATATCCGAACAGCAGTGTATACGCAAGCGACATCAGCAAGCTGTCCGTAAAGATCCCGAGGATCGCCAGCGCGAATGCAGACCAGATGCAAACGTTATAAATGGTATCGGGGCCGTTTCTTCCGTACAAAAACTGCGCCATTCGCTCACGAAAAGGCATTCTTCTTCCAAACATAGATGGACATCTCCTTTATGTCAAATAATAACAATCCTATCATACCAAACAAAATGCGTCAAAATTATGAAGGCTTTGCAAACATTTATACAAATTTTGAAACGATTTTTAGGGCAAAATGACGCA
>JAFQII010000014.1 GCA_017397605.1 Clostridia bacterium | reverse complement strand
GTGTGCTGGTCAACATTCAGCGCGGCGGTCCTGGTCTGGGCGGCATTCAGCCCGCGCAGTCGGACTATAACCAGGCGATCCGCGGCTTGGGCCACGGCGACCAGCATGTCATCGTGCTTGCGCCCAACTCCGTGCAGGAAATGGCTTCCCTCACGGGCGAGGCGTTTGACCTTGCGGACATCTACCGCATGCCCTGCATGATTTTGGCAGACGGCGCGCTGGGACAAATGATGGAGCCCGTCGATTTCGGCGCGCACACCCCCAGAGAGATCCCCGAAAAAACGTGGGCGACCAACGGACACGGCGGCAAGAGAAAGCACAATGTCGTCAACTCCCTTTACATCGCACCCGAGGAGCTCGAAAAAACCGTTCTCGACCGCTTTGAGCGTTATGCCGAGATCGAGGAAAAAGAGGTCAAATACGACACGTATCTGACCGAGGACGCTGACCTTGTCGTCGTCGCGTACGGTATCACCGCGCGTATCGCCAAGACGGCGGTCCGTTTAGCGCGTGAGCAGGGACTCAAGGTCGGTCTGTTCCGCCCGATCACACTCTGGCCGTTCCCCAACAAAGAACTCAAAGCACTGGCAGAAACCGCAAAGGCGTTCCTGTCCGTCGAAATGAACATGGGACAGATGGCAGGCGACGTCAAGCTGGCGATCGACTGCGCACGCCCCGTCTCCCACTTTGGCAGAACGGGCGGTATGATCCCCACACCCGACGAAATTCTCACCCACATCAAAGCTTCTCTCGGAGGTGAAAACTGATGACCGTATTTCAAAAACCGCACGCACTGACTGACGTGCCTTTCCATTACTGCCCCGGCTGCACCCACGGCATCGTTCACCGCCTTGTGGCGGAAGTCATCGACGAAATGGGCGTCGAGGGCACGACCGTCGGCGTCGCACCCGTCGGCTGCTCGGTATTTGCTTACAATTATTTTAACTGCGATATGATCGAAGCGGCGCACGGCCGCGCACCCGCCGTTGCAACGGGTGTCAAGCGTTCCAACCCCGACCTCACCGTCTTTACCTATCAGGGTGACGGCGACTTGGCGGCGATCGGTACGGCAGAGACCGTCCACGTCGGCGCAAGAGGCGAAAACATCACGATCATCTTTATCAACAACGCGATCTACGGCATGACGGGCGGTCAGATGGCGCCTACCACGCTGCTCGGCCAGGTCACCACGACCTCTCCCTACGGCAGAGACAAAAATCTGCAGGGCAACCCGATCCGCGTCTGCGAAATGATGGCAACCCTCGACGGCACCGCATATGCGGAGCGCGTCGCGGTCGACTGCGTCAAAAACGTACAGAACGCCAAAAAAGCGATCCGCAAGGCGTTCCAGATGCAAAAAGAAAAGAAAGGTCTCTCGATCGTCGAGGTGCTTTCCACCTGCCCGACCAACTGGGGACTTTCGCCCGAGAAGGCGCTGGAGTGGCTCCGCGCCAACATGATGCCCCACTACCCGTTGGGCGTTTATAAAGATATTACCAAGGAGGGACAGGACTGATGGCAGGCATTCTTTTGGCAGGCTTCGGCGGTCAGGGCATTCTGTTTGCAGGCAAACAGCTCGTCACCGCAGGCATGAAAAACGGCAAGGAAGTCAGCTGGCTTCCCTCTTACGGCCCCGAAATGCGCGGCGGCACGTGCAACTGCTCGGTCAACATCGACGACGAGCCGATCGGCTCCCCGCTGGTCACCACGCCCGACATTCTGCTGGCGATGAACAAGCCTTCCTATGACAAATTCATCTCCAAGGTTGCCGTCGGCGGCGTTTGCATCTACGACTCCTCGCTCATCGAGCTGTCCGAAACGCGCACCGACATCAAGGTTGCAGGCGTCCCCGCGACCAAGCTGGCAAACGACAACGGCATCCCCAAGCTTGCAAACTGCATCATGCTGGGCAAGCTGATCAAGGAGACTTCCCTCTTTGACTGCGAGTATTTCAAAAACGCGCTTGCGTCCTCGGCAAAAAACAAGCCCGAGCTGGGCGAACTGAACGCAAAAGCGTTTATGATCGGCTACAACTATGCAGACTAAAGTCTGCGCCGTGATCGTCGCGGCAGGAAGCGGTACGCGCATGGGCGGCGTCTCCAAGCCGGAGATCAAGCTCGACGGCGTCACGCTGTTTGAACGCGTGCTCACCGCTTTCTGTGCGTCCGACGTGTCAGAAATCGTGGTCGTCGCAGGCGAGAACCGTTCCCGTCTGGAAGCCCTCGCCGCATCGCATACGCAAAAGCCGATCCGCTTTACGGACGGCGGCAAAACGCGCAGCGAGTCCGTCTTCCGCGGCGTCTGTGCGTCAAGCAAGGACTGCACGCTGATCTGCGCGCACGATTGCGCGCGCCCCTTTGTCACGCCCGAGATCATCCGCGCGGTGATCGACGGCGCCAAGGAAACAGGCGCGTCCACCGCGTGTGCCAAGGTGACCGACACGGTCAAATACGTCGACCCCGAGCGCAAGGCAGTCTATACACCCAACCGCGACCACCTGCTGTCGATCCAGACGCCGCAGGTGTTTTGCAAGGATCGCTACGAGGTCGCTTACGCACTCGCGTGCAAGCAGGGCGGAACGTTTACCGACGAGACTTCCATGCTGGAAGCCGCAGGCGCATCCGTCACTTACGTCGAGACCGATCCGCGCAACATCAAGCTCACCACCAAAGAAGACATCCTCCTCGCCCGCGCGATCCTTTTGGTGCGCAAGGCGAGGGAGGAAGGGAACGCTTAAGAACCTTTCTTTTGAAAAAGAAAGGTTCTTAAGAATCTCCAAAGAAACTGAATGCCCGACACTGTCGTGTCGGGAAAACAAAAATATATTTTCTTCCGAAAACGACAGTTTTCGGCAATAAAAGTTTTTGGG
>JAFQII010000124.1 GCA_017397605.1 Clostridia bacterium | reverse complement strand
TGCTTGTCAGCGGCGTGCGTAACTCGTGCGCCATGTTGTCGACCAGCATTTGCTTGCGGGACGCTTCCTGCTCCAAAGTGCGCATCTGCTCGTCGATCGTGCAAAGCATCGCGTTAAAGCTCCGCGCAAGGGAGGTAAACTCGTCGTTGCCGACTTCCTCTGCTTTGACGGAAAAGTCGCCCGCCTCAATCGCTTCGGTCGTTTTTTGGAGCTTGAACAGCGGTATCGACAGCCGCTTGAGCACAAAGTACAGCCCAAACGCCAGGACTGCCGAGACGCCCGCCGCCGTCAGCGCGTACGTCAAAACCAGCGAGCGGAACTCCTCGTCCAGCGACTCTACGTTTTTTGCAAAAATCATGTCAAAAGCGCCCTCGCAGACGCCTGCAGAGATCAGAATGTGGCGCTTGCCGTCAAACGCAACGTGCTTTAGCGTGTCGGGCGCGATTTCGTATCCGCAGTCAAATGCCGAGACAAGCGCTGTGCCGTCTTTTTCAAACGCGAGAAGCACGCCCTTGCCTTGATAGTGCGTGCAAAAGGATTGCATCAACAGAGAAACGCTCGCGTCGGGGCTGCTTTGGGTCAGGTCGGCAAAGTCGCGCTCAAAGCACATCGCGATGTAATGCTGTTCCGCTGCAACCGCCGTTTCGACCGCTTGCACGTTTTTGCGGTAGGTGTAGACCGTCAGCGAGAGAATGCCCGCGTTGAGACAGAGCAAAAACAGCACGAGCGTCAAAAGGTAGGTTCGTTGCCAAAATCTCATTTTCATGGTCCAAAACCTCAAATCTCAAATCTGTATCCTAATTTGAATACGGTTTTGATGCGATGCTCCAATCCCAGCTTTTGGCGCAGGCGCCGGATGTGCACGTCGACCGTGCGGGTGTCGCCTTCGTAGTCGTAGGTCCAGACAAGGCTCAAAAGCCGCTCGCGGGAGAGGGCGAGGTTGCGGTTGATGACAAGCGCTTCCAAGAGATCAAACTCCTTGGGCTTGAGCGTTACTTCGGCTCCGCCGCGAAACACCTGCCGCGTGTCAAACTTGATCACGATGCTGTCAAACGCAAATTCGTTTGCGTCCGCTTTGGTGCGCCGCAAGACGGCTTTGACGCGCTCGACCAGCTCAAGTATATCAAACGGCTTGACGATGTAGTCGTCCGCACCCAGACGCAAGCCTTTGATGCGGTCCGCGGGACATGATTTTGCCGTGACAAAGATCACGGGCGTGCCGTGGATGTATTCCATGATCTCAAAGCCCGAGAATACGGGGAGCATGACGTCAAGGATCAACAAGTCGTGCTTGTGCTCCAACGCCTTTTCCAGCCCCGCCTTGCCGTCAAACACCTGCGTGCAGGCGTGCCCGACCAGCTCCAAGTTGAACGCGATCAGATCGCTGATTGCTTTTTCGTCCTCCACGATCAAAATGTTTGCCATTCCAAAACCTTCTTCCGATTTGATCTGCAATTGTATTATAAAACAAAGATGTTTCCAAATTATTACCTACGACATCAAAAACGACTCCATTGGGAGTCGTTTTTTGCATGTGGGGCGATACGTGTCGATGTCTTTTTCCCCGACACGGCAGTGTCGGCAATCAATTTCTTTGGATTAAGCGTTTCTCTCTCTGTATCAGAACTTGCCGCTGCGGACGTTGCGCGATCCGCCGGAGGAACGCGATCCGCCGGAGGAGCTTGTTTGCCGCCTGACGCGGTTGACCGTGCGGTAGAGGTAGAGGTCGTTTGCATGCCGGATCTGCATGCTGCCCGATTTTGTGTATTCCGTCGCGGCGTATTGCTTGCGGACGGACTTGAGCTTGCTTCTCATCATTCCCGTTGCGATCAGAGCGGATGCAAAGCCGATGACGAGCGCGATGATGAGATTTGTGCCGAAGGGGAAGGGAAACCCGTTGATCTCGCCGTTGATCTCGTACTCGCATTCGTCGAGAAAGGTCTCAAACGCACCTGCGTAGTCGCCGTCGCTGAGCAGGGGGACAAACGCATCTTCGATGCCGTCGAGCTCGCTGTTTGTGAGCGCGGCGGTGGCAAGGCCTTCGGTCAGAATGGTGTAATCGCGGTCCTGCATCGAAACGAGCAGCAATACGCCGTCGCGCTTGTCGCCGTAGCCGAAGCCGTTGCTGTCATAATATGACGACGCAAATTGCTCGGGCGAGAGACTGCCGATGTTTGCGACGGTCACGATGACCGGCTCAACCTTGTAGGTCTCGCAGAACTCGTCCATGCGGGTTTTTAGCTCGCGCTCCTGCGCGTCGGTCAACAGATTGGCTTCGTCGTTGAGACGCGGGGGCTTGGCACCCGCAAGCGCGCAGACGGAGAGGGAAAGGACAAAGAAGAACGCGAGGAGGATCGGAAGGATTCTTTTGGTCATGTTCTCACGCCTCCTTATAATAACCAGATGAGGAACGACAAGGCAAATACCGCCGCGCTGACCGCGCCCGCAATGCCAAAGAGCCACTTTTTGTATGCGCTCTTGTCAAGCGGAAGGTCGCCGACAAACTTGCCCGTCTGTCCGTTCCACGCGGTGTTGAGAATCCAGACGGGATAGAGCGCGTATTTGGCGGCGCTGTTTTTGAGTCGGATGCCCGTGGAAACGGGGTGCACGGAGGTGTAGCCGTGTACGGTGGATGCAAACGCTTCCGCCGTGCTGGTTTTGATGCGCTCGTTGGCGCGCGAGACGCTTTGCGCGGCGTCGACGTCGTATTTGTCCGCGAGATAGCCCGACAGATATGCGGTCTGAAAATCCACCGCCTCCGAAAAATCGTACGGCTCGATGGATTCCATCAGCGTGTCGTTCATCTTGGACGAGCCGTCGACGGGAACGCGCTCAAAGCCGAGCGTGCCCGCACGCGAGACGGAGTAGAAGCTCGTTTCGGTGTAGTAATAATTGCTGTCCGCCCAGGAGCGCGTACGCGATGCTTTGTAGCGGATGTTGGCGTCCGCGTCGGTGTCAAACAGCCAAACGGGGACGTAAATGCCCTTGACCTCCTCGATGTGGTTTTGGTCGGCAAACACCTTGGGCAAAAGACGCTTGCCGCTGTAATGCTTTTTGAGCGCGGCAACCGCGGCTTTTTTGTCCAGCTTAAACGGAATCACATAGTCGGGCTTGAGCGCGCCCGAAAGCTGTCCCGTCAGCACGACGGGATTGTCGCAGTACGGGCAGGAAGTTGCCGCGGTGGTCTCGTCGCAGACGATCTCGCCGCCGCAGGAATTGCAAACGTAAACGTGAAGTCCGTCCGCTTCGCCCTCCTGCCATTCACCGCCCGCCGCCGAATCCCACGACAGATCGTCGGACTGCTCGTTTTTGAGCTCGTCGTCGTAGGCGCGGAGCGTTTCCACATCAAATTCCGTGTCGCAATACAGGCATTTCATTTTTTGCACGCCGCTGTCAAACTCGATCGCGCCGTCACAGCAGGGACATTTGTATTGCTGTACTGTTGACATCAGATCATCTCCTTTTTTGTCAAACAAGGTCGCCGTTGTCAAACGGGTCTCCGCACTCGGGGCAGAATTTGGGTGCCTTGGTCGGATCCTCGGGAACCCAGCCGCATTTGTCGCATTTGTATTGCGGAACGCCTGCGGGCTTTTTGGTGCCGCATTCGGAGCAGAACTTGCCCTTGTTGACCGCACCGCAGGAGCATACCCAGCCGTCGGAATCGGGCTTTTTGGCACCGCACTCGGTGCAGAACTTGCCTGTCGCAAGGTTGCCGCAAGCGCATTTCCATGCGTCCTTTGCGGGTGCGGGCTGCTGCGCTTGCTGCTGTGCGCCCATGTGATAAAACTGCTGTGCCGCCTGGAAACCGCCGCCCATCGCTCCGCCTGCCATGCCCATGCCGATAAAGCCGTTCATTGCGCCGGAATCGTTGGATGCCGCGTTTTCCATCGCGTTTGCGGTGGCGTCCGTCATGCGGCCCGCCATCATAAAGGGATTGGCGCCGAGAGTTGCGGCGTCCTCCATCTCCTGCACCTTTTTCATGTCCTCATCGGCGAGGGTGATCGGGTTGAGGGCGATCTTTTCGACCGAAATACCGCGGGACTCGACCCACTCGAGCTTGAGCGCGTCGTTCATCGCCTGCTTGAGCTCGTTTGCCTTGGCGGGAAGCTATGCGGGACGGAGCTCCATTTCCGCCAGCGCGCCGAATGCGGGCTGCAGTGCGGAGACGAATTCCGCCTTGAGCTGGCTGTCGATCTCCTCGCGGGTGTATTGGTATTCCACGTTGCCGCAAACCTTGGTGTAGAACAAAAGGGGATTGGTGATCGTGTAGGAATACACACCGTTGCATCTGACGTTGACCGTGCGGGTCATGCCGATGCGCTTGTTGGTCACTTCAAAAATGATCGGGCTCGGCGTGCCGAAGCGGTTGCCGATGATCTCTTT
>JAFQII010000123.1 GCA_017397605.1 Clostridia bacterium | reverse complement strand
TCTCGACGCGCGTCTCCAGAGATAATCTCCGCTCCACGTATCCCAAACGCCCAGCAAACGGACCGCATCCAGCAGTTCCTCACCCGTCATCTCCGCAAGCTTTTTGCTCTCGGGCTCGCGCACGGTACGCACCTCTGTGCTCAACTCCGTGTCCTGCTCAATCGCAACGTAATGCATGCCCTCACGTTCAAACACGCCGATCACCTTGCCCGCGACCGAAGCATACACGGGTGTTTCGTCACCCAGCGTCGCCACGCGCGCGCCTGCCAACACGTTTTCGCCTTCTCCGACCGACAGCGCATACGTTTCCTCCGCACCGCCCAGCAAGAGATACACCGTACCGGCTTCATGCAAGGTCAATTCTGTTTTGACTTGCTCCGATCTCGGCGGAAGCTTGATTCCGCCAGGATATGTGATGATCATACCGTACCTCAAATCAATCTGTCTATAAAAATCCATCATTATTATAACATCAAAATATCGGTAATGCAATAAGTTTTTGTGAATTCTTTTTCCCACACCAAAAAATCCTCTTGCAAAAACGCCGCACATCGGTTATAATATCGTCGAACAAACACGAAATTTGCACGGAGGCAGTTGTTTTGAACGAAAAAGAGATCCGCACACAAGCCAAGATCTTTATCCTATATATTCTCGGAAACATTGGCGAAGCTGTCGAGTTTACCACACTCAACGATATGGTTCTGCAGGACGGGTTGATCACGTATTTTGACTTCGCTTCCGCGTTCTCAGACCTTTTGGACAAAGGACAAGTGACCACCAACGGCATGTCCGCCGAAAACGAGCCTCTTTTTACCATCACCGAGGAAGGCAAGACCGTCCTGGAATCCTACCAGCACGATATGTCTCCCGCCGTCCGCGACCGCGCCGTACGCCACGCAATGCGCGTCCTCGCCTTCAAGCGCGACGGCGTGCGCCAGCAAAGCACCATTGAGCAAAACGACGGGGGATATACCCTCACCTGCACCATCTCCGACCGGCAAAAGGAGCTCTTCCGCACCTCTGTCTTTCTCTCCGACCGCGATTACGCCGAGCAGCTGCGCGACAACTTTGATGACCGCAGCGACATCATCTACCGCGGCGTGCTCTCGCTTCTGTCGGGAGACGTGAATTTTATTTTTGATGATTGAGAGCTTAAGGAGCGCTGCCCCTTAAGAATCCCTGCCAAAACCCTTTTTAGAAAAAAGGGTTTTGGATTCCCAAAAACTTTTATGCCCGATACTGGCGTATCGGGAAAATATATTTGTTTTCTTGTTCCAAAAGCGTCAGCTTTTGGCAATCAAATTCTTTGAAGATTCTTAAGAAACTTTCTTTTAAGAAAGTTTCTTAAGCCCGCGGAGCGAACCCTATGAAACAAAAAATGACCGAGATCATCCGCAGATTGGAAGCATACTACCCCGATTCCGCGTGCGCGCTGGAGTCCGAGGGGGACGCGTTCCGCCTGCTGGTGATGGCTATTCTTTCCGCACAGTGCACAGACGCGAGAGTCAACAAGATCGCTCCCGCTTTGTTTGCGCGCTTTCCCGACGCCGCAAGCATGGCAAGCGGGGAAGTATCGGAGATCGAAGATCTCATCCGCACCTGCGGGCTTTACAGAGCCAAGGCAAAAAACCTCTCGCTCTGCGCAAAACGCCTGCACGAAGTCTACGGCGGCAAGGTGCCCGAAGAAATGGACGACCTGCTTTCGCTGGCAGGGGTGGGGCGCAAGGTCGCAAACCTGATCCGCGGCGATGTCTTTGGCAAAGGCGGCATCGTTGCGGACACGCACTGCATCCGTATCACCAACCTGCTCGGCTTTTGCAATTCGACCGATCCAAAAAAAGTCGAGTTTACGTTGGATCCGCTCGTACCCAAGGACAAGCAAAGTGATTTTTGCCACCGCCTCGTGCAATACGGCAGGGACGTCTGCATCGCACGCCGTCCGCAGTGCGAAAGCTGTGTCTTAAAAGATCTCTGTTCTCACTATTTATCCGAAAACGAATAGTTTTCGGCATTAAGTTTTTTGAAGATTCTTATAAGCCCGCGGAGCGACCCACATGATCAACATCAACATTCCCGCATTCCAAAAACTCCTGTCCTCCACGCGGCGTGCGGTGGACGATTACCAAATGATCCGCGAGGGCGAGCGCATCGCCGTCGGCGTTTCGGGCGGTAAGGACAGCATGGCTTTGCTTGCGGCTTTAGCAGGCTTGTCCCGCTTTTATCCAAAAAAATACGAGATCGTGCCGATCCACCTGCAGGCAGGCTTTCCCGGCTCGGACACATCCAACATCAGAGAGCTCTGCGACGCGCTGCATCTTGACCTGATCGAGGTCAAAACGGACATCTACGAGGTCGTTTTTGAGATTCGCAAAGAAAAAAGCCCCTGCTCGCTTTGCGCAAACCTGCGCAGAGGCATTCTCTACAGCACCGCCAAGGAGCACGGCTGCAACACAATCGCCCTCGGCCACCATTTTGACGACGCGGTCGAGACCTTGCTGATGAACCTCTTTATCGAGGGCAACCTCGGCTGTTTCTCGCCCGTGACTTACCTCGACCGCATGGACGTGACCATGATCCGTCCTTTATTATATGCAAAAGAATCCGAGCTGACGCGCTTTATCAATGCCGCAGGCATCATGCCGTCACCCAAGCTCTGCCCCGCAGACGGCAACACCAAGCGCGAGGAATTCAAGCAGTTTCTCACCCTCGCCGAAAAGCGCGACCCCGGCGTCAAAGAACGCATCTTCGGCGCGATCGAACGCGCAGGCCTCGACGGCTTTTCCGTGCATCCGAGAGGGAGGAAGCAGTAGGGAGTACGATAAGAGACGCTCCGCGGGCTTAAGAACCTTTCTTTTTAAAAAAAGAAAGGTTCTTAAGAATCTCCAAAGAAAAACTGTTGCCGAAAGCTATCGCTTTCGGAAAAAAACGTTTTTCCACGACAAATGTGGATAAATAGTGGAGAAATGTGGATAAAGGGTATGGTTGTCCACTTAAGAAAATACGAGTTATACACATCACTTTTTCAAGTATACTTGGACAAAACGGACTTTTCCACCGAAAACTCGGCAGCCTACTACTACTACTACTTTCTTTTCCTTATAGTTATTACTTGGTGGTTAGGTCGGCACAAAACCTTTGCGAAATAATCGCACTCGATATGCCGACGTCAAAAACGCCGCAGAAGCGTCGTTTTTATAAGTGAGTCGAAAAGCGCGGGGCGCATAACAGCAGGGGCGGGCATTGTCCGTCCGCATATCATAAAAAAATTGTTATCCTTTCCGAAAGCGTCAGCTTTCGGCAATAAAGTTTTTGAGGATTCTTAAGGAACTTTTTTCAAAAAGTTCCTTAAGCCCGCGGAGCGCCATATGACCATCCAAAAAAGCACCATGCAACAACTGGATACCTTGATGAACCTCTTTGCCGAAGCGCGCACGACCATCGCGGCGCTTGGGATCGACCAGTGGCAGGACGGCTATCCGTCCGCCGAGGTGATCAAAGAGGATATCGCGTCGGAACAATCGTATGCCGTCACTATCGACGGAGAGTTAATAGGAACGTTTGTTCTGCTATTTCACGGCGAGCCGACGTATGATACTGTTTACGACGGAAAATGGCTTACAGACGATTCTGCGGGCTATACAGCGGTGCACCGCGTTGCCGTTTCGGTCAAAAAGCGGGGAAGCGGTGTTTCGGGCGCGATTCTGGACTTTGCCGCTGCACGCGCAAAGGAACACGGGCACGTGTCTCTGCGCATCGATACGCATGAAGGCAATGTTGTGATGCGCCGTATGCTGACCAAAAACGGTTTTGTCCATTGCGGCACGATTTATCTCCAAAGCGGAGCAAAACGCGTCGCATACGAAAAAATCCTTTAACCCCCGAAAGCACCAGCTTTCGGCAATAAAGTTTTTGAGGATAAGCCCGCGGAGCGACCCGCACCATCAATCCTTTTTCAGCATAGACTTATATCAGCACGATTTTTTACAATTCTGTCTTGACAAGGACACGAAAACAAGATAGAATAGAAAAAGAACCACGACACTTCTTTTTTTGGGAAGGGAACATATATATGGAAAAACTGTATATCACAGGCGGCAAGCCCTTGTCGGGCGTGATCGAGACGGGCGGTATGAAAAACGCCGCAGACCCGATCTTTTTTGCGACGTTTCTGGTAGGGGACGTTTGCACGATCGAAAACGTGCCCGATGCGGACGATATCCGCAACGCATGCGAGATTCTGACAAGCCTCGGCGCGGTGATTGCTTATAAGGGCGACAACAAGTATCAGATCGATACCAGATATGTCAAGCAGGCGAATATTTCCAACGAGCTTGCATCAAAACTGCGTTCCTCTTATTATTTGCTCGGTGCGGGCTTGGGACGTTTCGGCGAGGTAGAGACGGGTTTTCCGGGCGGCTGTGATTTCGGCGCACGTCCGATCGACCAGCACGTCAAGGGATTCCGTGCGCTTGGCGCGGCCGTGACGGAAGATATGAACGCCTGCCGTATCCGCTGTAAAGCAGAAAACGGCCTTAACGGCTCGTCGATCTATCTGGACGTTCCGTCCGTGGGCGCAACGATCAATATTATGCTTGCCGCGTGTAAGGCAAACGGCACGACCGTGATCGAAAACGCCGCAAGAGAACCGCACATCGTCGACGTCGCATCGTTTTTAAACAGCTGCGGCGCGGATATCAACGGTGCGGGTACGCCGACCATCAAGATCAACGGTGTCTCCGAGCTGTACGGCAGCAAATATGCCGTCATTCCCGACATGATCGAGGCGGGCACATATCTGATCGCGGCGGCGGCAACCAAAGGGGAAGTCAAGGTCAACAACGTCATTCCCAAGCATATGGAGTCGCTGACCGCAAAATTGGAGGAAATGGGCGTCAACGTAGAGGAAGGCGATGACTACATCACCATCCACGCACCCGCACCCGATGCGCCTCCGATGCATTCCGTGCGTGTCAAAACGGCATTTTATCCCGGTTTTCCGACCGATATGCATCCGCAGATCGCGGTATTGCTCTGCCTGGCAAACGGCGAGAGCAAGCTGACCGAGTCCGTGTGGGCAAACCGTTTTCAGTATGTACCCGAGCTGATGCGTATGGGCGCAAAGCTGAACGTTTCGGGCAGTGACCTGTTTGTGACGGGCGTTCCCGAATTGAAACCCGCCAACGTGCGTGCAGTCGACCTGCGCGCGGGCGCGGCAATGGTCATCGCGGCGCTTTCCGCAAACGGCACGACCGTCGTTGACGACATTCACCACATCCTGCGCGGCTACGAGCACATCGTCGAAAAGCTCAACGCCGTCGGCGCGGACATCAAGCTTGTCAAATTGCCCGATACGATGGGGTAGGGGAGAGCGTTAAGGGGCGTTGCCCCTTAAGATCCCCACCAAAGGAACTTTTTTAGGAAAAAAAGTTCCTTTGGAATCTTCAAAAAACTAGATTGCCCGAGACTATCGTCTCGGGTAGTTTTTTATAGGTGTACATAAGAATACACGCGTGCGCGCACGGAGAGTAGTAGGGACGGTGCAGTGCGCCGTCCGCGCAGCCGTTAGTATTTCAAAAATCTTGCGGCAACCAACGGACGACCAATGGTCGCCCCTACAACCGATAAAAACTGTTTTTCCCTCCGAAAACGGTAGTTTTCGGCAATAAAATTCTTTGGAGATTCTTAAGAACCTTTCTTTTAAGAAAGGTTCTTAAGTCGTACTCCTATCTACTCTGACAAAGTAAGAGCGTCCAATAAATGCCGTGCTCGCCGCCGTAAGCGATACCGAGCCCCATTTCGGTGTAGGTGGGGTTGAGGATGTTGGCGCGGTGGCTGTGGGAATTCATCCACGTATCCATAACCTCGCGTACGGTGCGCTGACCGGCGGCAATGTTTTCGCCTGCCGCGTAGAAGTGTACGCCGTAGGATTCCAGCATATCCGCGGGCTCGCCGTAAATGGGGGAGACGTGGTCAAAATAGTTGTTTTGCACCATATCGGACGATTTGTCGTACGCGACGACGCAAAGCTCTGCGGAAAGAACGAGCGGCTGTAAGCCGTGCTTTTCGCGCTCGGCGTTGACGGATGCAAGCATCTGCGTCAAGAGCGTCCATTCCTGATCGTTTTTGATCTGCGGATGGGCGGGAAGGTCAAAGGTGCCAAGGACGCAGCGCTTGAGCATCATATAGTCTACGGTATCGACTGTTCCGTTTTGGTCAACGTCTGCGTCGGCTTCAAAACGCCGTTCGGCCGGAAACGTGCCCAGCACGCAACGCTTGACTTTCATATAATCAACCGCGTTGCGCTCGCCGTTATCGTCCACGTCGCCGCAAAGGGCAGAAGCGGAAAGCGGCGCGCAAAGCATCAAAACCGCCAGCAAACAAGATAAAAATTTGCGCATGTTCAAGAGATTCCTTTCTTTTTTGGTGATACGCATTTAGTTTGTCCGCTTTTCTTTAAAATATTGCACGTATTTGTTCATATTTTGGTCAAAAACCCTTGACAAAAATCGACATCGGTGTTACAATGTAAAAAACCGAAAGAAAGGCAGGATAAGCGCAATGTTGTGTTATTTTGTGTACAAGTATTCTTTCGGGGGATATTTTTCGTAAAAGCGGGGTTATTTTCCCGTTCTTTTTTTGCAAAAATAAAAAATAAAATTTTTATAAAGAAAGAGGCACAAAAATGAAACTGATCTATGGCATCAAAGACAAGCCGAAGTTTGGTCAGCTGATCGTGTTTGCGATCCAGCAGCTTCTGGCAATCATGGCGGCAACGCTGGTCGTTCCTGTTATCGTCGGCAACGGTATGGAGCCCGCAGCAGCGCTGTTTGGCGCAGGCGTCGGTACACTCGTATATCTTTGCTTTACCAAGTTCAAGAGCCCTGTTTTCCTTGGTTCTTCCTTTGCATTCTTGGGTTCGATGGCTGCAGCATTTGCAGGCGCGGCATCCACGGCAATCGGCTACGTCGGTCTGATCGTCGGTGCGGCAATCGCAGGTCTGGTCTATGTGATCATTGCGATCCTTGTCAAAATCGCAGGCGTTAACTGGCTCAACAAGCTGATGCCCCCCGTGGTTATCGGCCCGACCGTTGCAATCATCGGTCTGTCCCTTGCAGGTAACGCTATCGGCGATCTGCAGGCAGGCGACGCAGGCACGACCCATCCGCTGATCGCGATTGTTTGCGGTCTGGTGACACTGGCAGTGGTTGTTCTCTGCTCCACCTACGGCAAAAAGATGCTTAAGCTGATCCCCTTTATCATGGGTATCCTTGCAGGTACTGCGGTTGCTACGATCTTTACCATCATCGGTAACGTTGCAGGCATCGACGCGCTCAAGGTTGTTGACTTTACCTTTATCACCGGTCTGTGGGCAGACGGCTTTAAGGTTCTCGGCACGGTATTTACGCTGCCTACCTTTACGTTTGTGACCGCATTGGACGGTCTCAAAGGTATCACGGGCGAATACCTCGCCACCATCGCAGTTGCTTACGCTCCCGTAGCACTCGTTGTGTTTGCTGAGCACGTTGCTGACCACAAGAACATTTCCTCCATCATCGAGACCGATCTGCTGGAAGAGCCCGGTCTGCACAGAACCCTGCTTGGCGACGGTGTCGGCTCCATGGTCGGTGCGTTCTTCGGCGGCTGCCCCAACACCACCTACGGCGAGTCCGTTGCATGTGTTGCAATCACCGGCAACGCTTCTGTCGTCACCATCCTCGCGGCTGCAATCGGTGCGATTCTGATCGCATTCTTCGCTCCGTTTGTTGCATTTGTCAACTTTATCCCCGCATGCGTCATGGGCGGCGTCTGCATCGCTCTGTACGGCTTTATCGCGGTATCCGGTCTCAAGATGATCCAGAAGGTCGACCTCGAGCAGAACAAAAATCTGTTTGTTGTCTCCACCATCCTCATCTGCGGCATCGGCGGATTGTCTCTGACCTTTGGTCAGGTCACGATCACCTCGATCGCATGCGCGCTGATTCTCGGTATCCTCGTCAACGTTATGCTCCAAGGAAAGAAAGAAGACTAACATGGCAGAACTTCATATCATCGACCATCCGCTGATCCAGCACAAGCTGACGATCATGCGTGATGAAAATACAGGCTCCAAGGATTTCCGCGAGCTGTTGCGCGAGATCTCGATGCTGATGGGCTACGAGCTGACGCGCGAGCTTCCTTTGGAAGACGTCGTGATCAACACGCCTCTTTGCAAGATGAACGCAAAACGCATTTCGGGCAAAAAACTGGCGATTTGCCCCATTCTGCGCGCAGGACTCGGCATGGTGGACGGTCTGCTTTCGCTGATGCCCGTCGCAAAGGTCGGTCACATCGGTCTGTACCGTGACCCCGAGACGCATTTGCCCGTGGAATATTACTGCAAGCTTCCGCCCGATATTACCGAACGCACCGTGATCGTTGTGGATCCCATGCTGGCAACCGGCGGATCGGCTTCTGACGCGATCATCAAGATCAAGGAACGCGGTGTGACCGATATCCGTCTGATGTGCCTTGTCGGCGCGCCCGAGGGCGTTGCAAAGGTGCAAGCGGACCATCCCGACGTTCCGATCTACCTCGCGGCACTGGATGAAAAGCTCAACGACCACGCTTACATCGTTCCCGGCTTGGGCGACGCAGGCGACAGAATTTTCGGTACGTTGTAATAAAGAGTACGCTTAAGGACCTTTCTTTAAAAAGAAAGGTCCTTAAGAATCCCCAAAGAAATTGAATGCCCGACACAGTCGTGTCGGGAAAATCCCTCCGAAAACGTCAGTTTTCGGCAATAAAAGTTTTTGAAGATTCTTAAGAAACTTTTTAGGGGAAAGTTTCTTAAGCGTTCCCCTTCGGAGAATTACTATGAACTTACCACAACCGTTTCTTGCGCGGATGCAGAGCCTGCTGGGCGACGCGTTCCCGCTTTTTTTAGCCGAATACGACAAAGAGCCGACGCGTGCGATGTTTGTGCCGTATCTTGACGCGGGCTGTTTTGATTTTGCGGCCGCGCCGATCGCACATTTGCCGAAAGGGTACACGTTTGATCTGGACAAGCCGGGCAATCACGCGTTGCACCACGCAGGCGCGTTTTACGTGCAGGACCCGTCCGCGATGGCGACCGTTTCGGCGGTCACGCTCAAAGAGGGGATGAAATGCCTCGACCTTTGCGCGTCCCCGGGAGGAAAATCCGTTCAGATCGCCGCAGGCATCGGAAACAGCGGCTTTCTGGTATCCAACGAGATCAACCCGTCAAGGTGCAAGACGCTGTGCGGCAACATCGAGCGCATGGGATACGGCAACACGCAGGTAACCAACGCCGACCCAAAACGGATGGCGGCGTGGTATCCGCGCTATTTTGATCTGACCGTGGTCGACGCGCCCTGCTCGGGCGAGGGCATGTTCCGCAAGTACGAAAACGCACCCGAGGAGTGGTCCGAGGGAGCGCCCGCGTATTGCGCGGCAAGGCAGAGAGAAATTTTGCAGTACGCACAGGAGACTGTCGCCGACGGCGGCATACTGTTGTACTCGACCTGTACGTTTTCGCTCGAGGAAAACGAGCAGACCGTCGCGTGGTTTTTGGAGCAGTACCCCGATTTTTCGCTGATGGAACTGCCCGCACGGCTGCAGGAGGTTTCCGCCCCGGGCGTCGGCATGGAGCAGGCGCGGCGCTTTTATCCGCACATGGCGGCGGGCGAAGGGCAGTTTGTCGCGCTGATGAAGCGCGGCGGCGAAAGGCGCGAAACGCATGAAGCGTTCCCCGACGCACGCAAGCAGCTCTCCGTCAAGGAAGAGTCTGCGCTATATGATTTTTTGCAGGAAAACGTGCAAAAGGGCGGCGACCTTGTGCTGTGCGCGTACGGCAAGAACCTCGTTTCGAGCGCGCACGCCGTCCCGAGGGAAAACACCTTCTCCGCGGGCATTACGCTCGGCACGCTTTCGCAGGGGGCAAGGGACTGCAGGCTCGTTCCGCACCACCAGCTCTTTAAATGCCTTGCTGACCGTTTTTACCGCAAGATCGAGCTTGCGCTTGACGATCCGCGCGTGGAACAATATTTAAAAGGAATGGAGATCGACACCGACGTTCCCGACGGCTGGGCGGTCGTCACCGTCTGCGGTGTTCCGCTCGGCGGTGCAAAAGTGTCGCGCGGCGTGGCGAAGAACCATTATCCAAAGGGGTTGCGGAAGTGTTAAGGGGCGTTGCCCCTTAAGATCCACACCAAAGGAACTTTTTGAAAAAAGTTCCTTTGGAATCTTCAAAAACTTTTTATGCCCGAGACTGTCGTCTCGGGAAAAACATATTCCCCGAAAGCGAATAGCTTTCGGCATTAAATTTCTTTGAAGATTCTTTAAGCTCGCCGTAGGCGAGGTTTGAACTTCT
>JAFQII010000122.1 GCA_017397605.1 Clostridia bacterium | reverse complement strand
CTGCGAACTCAGAATCATCGACGGCAAGCTCAAACTGTTTGTTGACGGCAAAGAAAGCAAGAGCTTGCGATAAACAAAGGGGCTGTTTTTCAGCCCCTTTTTTGCATGTTATTTGCAATACCGAAACGCCTGGTCCAGACGCTCATCGTGCTCGTTTTTTGGCTCGAGGTCTCCGTACAGATAGCGTATTTTGGTGATCGCCATTTCCGAAAACATATCGTTGATGGGAAGATAAAATACCAGCTCATCCTCTGTGCCGAAACGGCTGATCTTCAAATGACAAACGTACGTCAGCTCACCTTTTTCGTACGAAAAATCAACCGCCTCCGCCCCGTCGGTAAACAGCAGACGGTCCATGGCGGTTGTTCCCTCAATCAAATCAAAAACCGTCTCAAAAACCACCAGATTATCCTGCGTGACCGAAAGCGCCGTGGCGTAATAATACGGTGTACGAAGCCTGCCGTCTCCCGCCCGCTTAAACAAACTGTCGGGCGTATGCTTGACATATCCCTCAAAGAACGTAAAATCGTCTGCATTCAGCATTTCGCGGTAAATGATGAGCGAGTGTACCTTGGTGTCGGACAGAATGGTGCCGTTGACCTTTTCTTTAAGGTAGCCTTGGCATTTTTTCTCCGCAAGCTCATCAAGTTCCTTGTCGGAGATCTGCATCGAGTCCGTAATCATATAGATCGCACAGCTTAGCGGCATCAAAAACGGAACCAGCGGAATCAAATACGTAAATAAGCTCGAGAACATTTCGAGTTCGCTGCCGTTGTGATACAGAAAAATGCAGATCACCAGCGACGCAATGCTTGAAATATAGAGAAATCTTGCGCGGTTATCTTTAAAATACCGTTCTATGTGTTTGTTATACATGGTGTCTGTGCCTCCTGTTTATGATTGTTCCGTGTATTTGCAAAACTGAAGCTGCAACGTAATATCACCGCCATCGACGGGCGGATAGGACAACGTTCTGATGTAAAAATAATCACCTTTTTTGCCGATACAGGTATTGTCGACGATCAAAAAACCCGTTTGGAGGATGGAATCGAGATACCTTCCCGTGCTTTCGTCAGAGCCTGTAATCGTGATCATCAATCCATTTTTTCGCATTTCCATTTTGCCCATGGTGATGCCCTCGCAGGGCATCGGAATTCCCGCAGGCAAATATTCTGCAGGCCATGTGTCAAAGACACGTTCTTCCAGTCCGAGATCGGTGTCGGGGGCAGGGTAGTCGACAAACAGATATCCGACGTCCTCGTTGGTTTTTTGCACCGTAACAGAATAAGTATAGCCTGTTGGACTGTACTTATTGATTTCGGTAAGCTCGCCTTCAAAATTGCTTGAGGTATCGATGCGCACCCGATAACCGTCACGATTGATCAAAAATGAGTCTTCCCGAAAATCCGAATACGAACGGCATACTCGATAGCCTTGCTCCTCCAACGCTGTTTGAAACAGCATAACCGTCGACATGGTAAAAGCAGGCCCTTTTTCTGAAAAAAGTATGATTTGGACCGTATCGTCGGTTTGTTTGACAGAGTAGATCTCAAGATGTTCCGCGACGGGAAATCCGTCAGGTAACAGTTCCGCAGGCCAAGCGATGGGAGCTGTTTCGGGTACGGAAACAGAAGTCCCGTTTTGCGGATCGGTGCATGCGGACAAAAGCAGGAACAACAGCATCGCGGCGGCGCAAAAGCGTTTCATGGCATTCTCCCGGGGAATTACTTTTGAATTTTTGGGTTGTACTTGCAGATCTGATACTCAAACACGTCGTTCGCCGTATCGCTGCCGGATATGCTGACGATCCGTGCAAACAGATAATCCCCATCGGCATTGACATAAAAGAACACTTCGCCGCCCGTTTCGATAAAATAGAATCCCGATTCGCTGATGATACGGTTGTACCGCCAAAAATCCAACAGGTCCCCGGTATACCGCAAAAAGATACCGTTGTTTTGCTGTTCTGCGTGCGTGAGATTCAAAGCGAGTTCCGCAGGCGGAGCGGGGAACTGCGCGGGGAGCGCTTCTGAGGGGAATCCGTCAAATACCTTTTGCGCTAATCCGAGATCGGTCTTTCTGTATGGATATTTCCAAAAAATGCTTTCGTAGGAATGTGAGATTTTCGTGAGCTTGATCTGATAGGTATAGCCGTATGGGTTTTGCTTGTTCAATTCGTAAAGCCAACCCGTGTCCAGGCAGTCGCGGAGTGTGACGTTGTAGCCTTCTTTGTTTAAAAAATATTCCCTGCGTGTTTCAAAGTCATAAAAATTGACGTATCCGAGCTTGAGCAGTCTTGCGCGTAGATTGTACTTCGGCGGATAGTCGGAGAGGGGTCCGGGCTCTGAAAACAGCGTCACCGATACCGTGCCGTTTTTTTGTTCGATTTCGTGGATCTCGTCGAAGATCGGTACGGGAAAATCGGGCGGGAACAACTCGCTGCACCATTTGCCGTCCGAAAAAACGGCAGGCGGCTCGGGAGTGCGTTGTACTGCCGTTAACCCGCATGTGCTCATCACCGATACTGTGGCAACAAGCACTGCCGCGAGCACACTCACGGATGCACGGGTTGTATGACGGCTTGTCAACGCGACCAGACGCCGCTTGAGGGGCTTTCCGACAAATCCGAGAGAACTTTTTCTGTTTTGCGGCAGCAATGCGTAAATCGCGTTTGCGTATTGCAGGCGCCCGGTTTGGTCAAGGCGTGCCGCAACCGATTCGTCACAAGCCAATTCCGCATCTTCTGCGGCAAAACGGACATAAAACCAAACCAGCGGATTCCACCAGTACAAAACCGCGGAGAAACGCCGAAGCGCAAGACGCAAAAAATCAAGGTGCTTGATATGTGTGTATTCATGCTCCAGGATCAAATCCGTTTGCGCAGGCGCGCCATCCGTCAGATAAATGGCGGGTATCAGCCCGTGTACGCACGGAGCCAACGTGCAGTCTGTTTTGTACACACGGATCTTTTTGTACTTATACAAAAAAGACCGCGAGCGATGCAGTTTTTGCCAAACAGATAACGATAAGATGCAAAACCGTCCGCCGACTGCAATGCACCCGATGAGATAAATACTCAAAAGAATCGTTTGAAACGAAATGTCCGAAGAGGGTTGCGGCGCAGGTGCGGTGCTGTCTTCGGAAGGTGTGTCCGGCTCTGCAGGCGTGACCGTGTCATCTGCCAGCCATTCGATCGCGGAATGAAAAGCCGTCTGCTCCTCCGGTTGCAAAACGGTAAAATCGTATACCGTCCCCGGGATCATCAAACGCAAAAATACGGGAATCCACAGCAAATACAGCAAGCGGTACGGAACTTTCCCCCGAAACAGAATGCGTACAAGCAATACACATGCGATCAAAAGAGATGATGACAAAATGTGCATCAGCATTGTTCCTGCTCCCGCTTGCGGTTCTCTTCCTCTGCCTGATCCAGGATTGCCCGCAGCTCGTCGATTTCCTTTTGCGACAGTCCGCGGTAGCCGGAGAGGGCGCTCACAAACAAACCGACACTGCCGTCATACACGCGTGACAGAAACGATCCCGTCTCCTCCAGTGTCGCCTGCTCCTTGCTGATTGCAGCAGCGTACGGCTGAGGCCGTTTGGTCGAAAGCATGCGCACAGCGCCTTTCTCTTCCAGACGCTTGAGCATCGTAAAAACGGTATTTTTGCTCCAGGCAGTGTCGTTCTCAACCGCTTTGACGATCTGTCCGACCGTCATCGTGTCACTGCTCCAGAGAAGCTTCATAATTTTCCATTCTCCGTTGGATAAGCTGATCATATCTTTCATGGTGTTTTCTTCCTTTCACTTCAAGACTACTTCCGTCAACTTTATGATAACACAAAAGACGACGCTTGTCAACATCGGATGAAAAAAAGATTGCAAAAATTCAAGCCTTGCATTTGTTTGCAATCATTTTTTCCAATCCTCGGGACAGCGATGCACCGCAAATGACGGCGGACGCACATGGGATATTCATTCGGCCGTACGGCACGATCGAAACGGCTGTTGCAAAAACGATTCCCAACACAGCGTGTGAAACAAGTGCAAAATGCTTTTTGTACAGCAAATCCACCGCTTTTGCAAGCAACAATACGCATGCGGACAAGCCGATTCCCAGCGGAACGATCACACCGAAGTCAAACGAGGCGATTCCTGCAAGCATCGGCTCATATAAACCGAAAAACAGCAACAGCGACGAGGAACTCAACCCGGGGACGATCAGACTCAACCCCCAAAGCACACCGCAAAGCACAAAGCTGCCAAAGCTTTTCGGTAGATCCAACGATCCCCGCCCCAACAGGAAGAATACAGCAAGCAACAGCACAAAACAGGACACGCCCGCAAACACGTCCCGATGCGTTCTGCCGTGTGTTCCCGCAGTGTGCCACAGAGAGGGGAGTGTCCCCGCAATAAAACCCGCAAATGCACAGCAAACGGCGGGTGCGTTCCGCCCGAGGCACCAAGCCGCAACTCCCGACAGACCGACAAACCCTGCGCCGATTCCCAACACAAACATACCAAGCATCAGCCCGTGTTTTTTGAGGGCCGAAAACGGATGCGCCAGACAGTCGATCAGCGGTTTGTACATACCAAATGCCGCGCAAAGCGCTCCTCCGCTTACCCCCGGCAGAATCGCTCCGAACCCCACCAGACAACCTTCCAAAAACCAAACAGCAAGCATACCGCCGCTCCTTTCTGTCGATACATTTTACGATATACGGTTTTGCGGTCAAAAAGAACTTTCTTTTGCAAAAAGCGCATTGACAAAAACAGGTATTTGTGGCATACTGTTGTTGTAACAAACATGACTGCGAGGGAACGTTTATGAATACCAAAAACGCTTTTGCCTATCTCACGGGCGAAAAGAAATATGATACCGCACAGGGTGCCGCCCTTTCGCAACAAGGCGCGCAAGAGGGTATCGTTCTGCTCAAAAACGATCACGGCGCACTGCCGCTTTGCGCCGATACGAAAGTGGCATTTTTTGGCAGAATGCAAAAAGAATATCTCATTCTAGGCACGGGCTCGGGCGGCAGAGTCCATCCGACGCAGACAACGGACATTTTTTCTTCTCTGCGTGCGCTCGGCTGTCAGCTCGATGAGGAAGTTGAGTCGTTCTACGATGCGTATGTCGAGGCCAATCCTTACGACGGCAAGGGGGCATGGTCGCACCCTGCGTCCCAAACCGAACCTCTGCTGGACGATGCGTTTGTCGCATCTGCCGCGGTGCGCAACACGACCGCGCTGGTCGTGATCACCCGCACGGCGGGCGAGGACTGCGATCTCAAAAACGTGCGCGGCGGTTTTTGCCTGACCGAAACGGAGATCCAAAATCTGGGTACGGTCCGCAAGCATTTCGGCAAGGTTGTTGTGTTGCTCAATGTCTGCGGAATCATCGAGTTTGCCGATCTGATCGAAACCGATCCCGATGCCATCGTGATGCTCTGGCAGGGCGGTATGATGGGTGGTCTTGCCGCGGCAAATGTGCTGATGGGCAAGGTCAATCCTTCGGGCAAGCTTCCCGATACGATTGCGTACCGCCGTGCGGATTATCCCGCCGCAGGCAACTACGGTGAGACGGAACGCAATTACTACAAAGAGGACATCTATGTCGGCTACCGTTATTTTGAGACCTTTGCAAAAGACACGGTGCTCTATCCGTTCGGACACGGCTTGTCCTACACGTCCTTTGAGACAAAGGCGTCCCTTGCACCCGTCGGCGAGCACGATGAGGGACTGGCCGTAAACGCAACGGTTACCAATACGGGCAGATATGCGGGCAAGCACGTTGTACAGTGCTACGTTTCTGCGCCCAACGGAACGCTCGGCAAGCCTTCCCGCGTGCTTTGCGGTTTTGCCAAGACCGCTCTTCTTGCGCCCGGAGAGAGTGAAACGCTTGCGATCTCTTTCTCTGTTCGCAATTTTGCTTCCTATGACGACAAAAATTGCGAGTGGGTATTGGAAGAAGGCAATTACACCGTGTATGCGGGCGACAACGTCCGCGACGCGGTCGAAATTGCATCCATGTATATCGACACCTACAGCGTTTTGTCCCGCCACGAAAGCGCGCTTGCGCCCGTGCTTCCGTTTGACCGCATGGTCAACAAAGACGGCAGAGCGGTTTATGAGCCGGTCCCGACGCGTGTGCAGAACGCCGAGCCCGTTCCCGCAGAATTGCCGCAGATTGCAAAAGACGGCATGACGCTTGCGGACGTAGCGGACGGCAAGATCACGGTCCAAGAGCTTGTCTCGCGCATGACGGACAAAGATCTCATTCACATTGTCCGTGCAGAAGGCATGAGCAGTCCCAAAGTCACTCCCGGTACCGCCGCCGCTTTTGTCGGTGTCACGCCCTCGCTGACCGCGATGGGACTTCCGACGCTTTGCTGTACCGACGGGCCTTCGGGCATCCGCATGGTCAGCGACGAAACCTGCGTCTGCTACCCTGATGCGACCTGCCTTGCCGCAACGTGGAACACGGCGCTCATCCGCGAGATGTATTTCTCCTGCGGCTGCGAGCTGGCGTCCTATCATGTTGACATTCTGCTTGGACCGGGCACCAACATTCACCGCGATCCGCTCTGCGGCAGAAACTTTGAGTATTTCTCCGAGGATCCGCTTCTGGCAGGCAAAATGGCGGCGGCAGTCTGCAACGGCTTGGACGATGCGGGTGTCAGCGGTGCGGTCAAGCATTTTCTTGCAAACAATCAGGAGCACAACCGCCACGGCGTCGATGCAGTTCTTTCCGAACGTGCTGTCCGCGAGATTTACGCGCGTCCCTTTGAAATCTGTGTGCGGGAAAGCGGCATCCGTTCCGTTATGACGTCCTACAACCCCGTCAACGGCCGCTGGGCGGCTTCCAATTATGACCTGACCGTCAGACTGCTTCGCAACGATTATGGCTTTACGGGCTTTGTGATGACCGACTGGTGGGCAAAGGTTTCCGATCTCGACGGAAAAGGCTGTACCACCAACCTCGCAGGCATGGTGCACGCGATGAACGACATCTACATGGTCTGTCCCGATTCCACCACGCGTGATGACAATCTCGAAAGCGCGCTTGCGGACGGAACACTCTCGCGCGGCGAACTGCAAGCCTGCGCGGTCAATCTGCTCAACTTTGCGCTCGACAGCCTTTCTTATATGGCGATGCGCGCAGGCTACGGCAAGCGCGACCTCAAAACCGAGTGCGACGGAAAAGAGCCTGCTATGTCTGCAGAAGTGATCGACGGCAAAGCGACCGTTTGGTCGGGCGTTGCGCGCAAGGCGATTCTGCGTGCAAGCTTTGTCTCCGACACGCCCGCGCTGACGCAGACGAGCATTATGCTCAATGTCAGCACCAAAAACGCAGGCGGCTTTATCGTCGGCGGAACGGGCGGCGGGGTCTTCTCCGATTACCGCGAGATTGCACTTCTCGGCGGCGACAACGAGTTTGTTTTCACCTCGGACGATCCGCTTGCCAAAGCCGTTTTGATCGAGCTGTTCTGATATGCAAAAAGCTCTGCCGCAATATTTTCGGGCCGGTGCGCGTCGATCATGCTGTATGTTCCGCGTGCACCGATCTCGATGACCGTCCCGACATGCCGATAGCCAAAGCATGCTGGCGGCAGATGCGTGACAAGATCGTCGAGGTTACGGATGACCGAAAAGGAGCTCCAACGCCTTGCGACCGACGGCGGGAGCAATCCCCAGAGTACGCGCGGACAGCCAAAGCCGTAGCTTTTGAGCCTCGTGCGCAGGTCCGCACGTGCGTACCAGATGTATTCGTGACAAAGCACCGCGATCGCCGCACCGTGTGAGTATCCGGTCGCAACGATTTGGTGTATCCGTCTGTCATGGATCAACGGCGCGAGATGCGGTTCCAGCTTTTTCCAAGCGTTGACAAATCCGCTGTGCGCAAACCAAAGCGTTTTGCCCATCCGCTTGTAAGGCTTGGCGGGAAAATCAAAATTCCGTTTCCAGTCCGTCACGCCGTTTGACGCTTCAAAAAAGAGATATAACACGTCTTCCTTGCGCAAAAAGGCATAGTTGATATCCTCTCCGACGTTGAGATAGGGGATTTGCACACATTTCAAAAAGAGGTCAAGGAGTTGCGTTGTTCTCACCCGCTTTCAAAAAACAGCATATGCAGATATATCCGCCGTTGACAAACGGCGGATTTTTTGATATGATAAGGTGATTGAAATGTAAGGAGCGGCAGGGTATGAAGCAATACGTTCTCGCACTTGACGAAGGGACAACCAGCGCACGCGCGATCTTGTTTGACAAAAAAGCCAATTGCATTGCAATGGCACAGCATGAATTTGCGCAGTATTATCCGCACGCGGGTTGGGTGGAACAAGATCCGATGGAGATCTACGCTTCGCAATACGCCGCATTGACCGAATGCATTGCCAAAAGCGGCATTTCTCCCGAGGAGATCGCCGCGGTCGGCATTACCAACCAAAGAGAAACCGTTATTGCGTGGGACAAGACCACAGGCAAGCCCGTATATAACGCAATCGTCTGGCAATGCAGACGTACTTCCGCGCTTTGCGACGCGCTGGAGCAAAACGGACATGCCGCGTACATCAGGCAAACAACGGGATTGCGCATCGATCCGTATTTCAGCGGAACGAAAATCAAATGGATTCTGGACAATGTGCAGGGCGCAAGAGCGCTTGCGGACGAGGGAAAATTGCAAGTCGGCACGGTTGATACGTGGCTGATCTGGAAACTGACCGAGGGCAAAACGTTTGTCACCGATCTGACCAATGCCTCCCGTACCATGCTTTGCAATATCCATACCGGTACATGGGATGAAAAATTGCTGGGGCTTTTGGACATCCCGCGCGGGATCCTTCCCGAAATCAAAAGCAGCAGTGAGCCGTACGGCAGTTTTGAATGCATGGGCGCAGAGCTTTTGATCGCAGGCATTGCGGGCGATCAGCAAGCCGCATTGTTCGGGCAGGGCTGCTTTGCAACGGGCGAAGCGAAAAACACCTACGGCACGGGATGCTTTCTTTTGACGCATACCGGTACGCAGGCGGTGCAAAGCGAT